>JASFJP010000375.1:0-5104 GCA_050121225.1 Desulfobacterales bacterium | reverse complement strand
CATCTGCATCCAGTCCCGCGCCCAATATGGAAAACCGAGTTCAGAGATGATATTTTCAGCGATATTTCTCGCATCGTAAATATCAGTGACTCGTATATCGATTCCGGTCACGGAATCCGCCATGCGCAGTAACTTCTGGGCGTCTTTGATATGAATGTACGCGAAGGTCTGATCATACTCATACATGCCGGACTCAAAAAATCCGGTAACCTTGAATTGTTTCATTGCCGGCACATGACCAATCGGCGACAACATGCTGCGTGGAGAAATCAAATAGATACTGTCGCCTTCGATCACGCCAAGGCTTTTGGCTAATTCACGACCCAATACGATACCTGGTTTCTGGAGCTGGGAATCTTGCGTGGTTCTCAACTTTGCCGGATCAGGCAGATGTACATCATCGAGGGATTTTATAACCCGACCGGCACTGTCGGGATCAATCCCCCTAAGTACGGCTCCGGATGCCCCGTGTTTGGAGCGCAGCATGATCTGGGCATAAATAAACGGAGTGGCTGCCTCAACTCCTTTGGTTTGCTCCACATCCGTAAGCACTTGGCGATACTCTTTAAACGCTCCGCCATGCCGCATGAGCATCACCTGGGGCTGACCTCCCAAGATGCGAGACTTTAAATCCGCCTCAAATCCAGCCATCACCGCGATGACCACAATCAGCGCCATCACGCCAACGGTTACTCCGGCAACGGATAAAACGGTAATCAAAGAAATAAAAGCCTGTTTTTGCTTGGCCCTGAGGTAACGGCGTCCGATGAAAAATTCAAATGACATAGCGTCTTCAAATGGTGAATTGCGAATTTAGGATGCGAAATCAAAGAAATGCCATCATTTTTGAGATTCCGAATCCCGCATTCGCTCAGTCCCCTGATTCTTTTGGTTTCATATGCGGAAATAGAATAACCTCCCGTATGGAGGCCGCGTCGGTAAGCAACATGACCAATCTGTCGATCCCAATTCCTTCGCCGGCCGTCGGAGGCATCCCGTACTCCAGAGCTTCAATGTAGTCCTCGTCCATGCGATGAGCTTCCTCATCGCCGGCCTCACGACCTTTGACCTGCTGTAGAAATCGATCCTGCTGGTCCACTGGATCATTAAGCTCGGAAAATCCGTTGGCGATTTCACATCCCCCAACAAACAGCTCAAAACGTTCGGTAAGATCGGGATTCGTATCACTGCGACGGGACAGCGGGGACACTTCCGCCGGGTAACCTGTAATAAACGTGGGCTGGATCAACTTAGGTTCTACCAATGCATCAAAAAGCTTGGTGATGACCTTGCCTAACCGTCCGGTTTTCGTAACTTTGATGTTGTGTCGGGAGGCGAATTCCAGCAGCGCACCTCTGTTTTTCAGAAGATCCGCATCAATCCCGCCTAATTCGACTAACGCTGAAAAAAGGGGCATTCGGCGCCATGGACCGCTCAGGTCGATGGGCTGATCTTGATAGCTAATTTGTTTTGAGCCGGTCACGGTTTCAGCGACGGAGGCAATCATCTCCTGGGTTAAGTCCATTAAATCAGTGTAGGTCGCATAAGCTTGGTAGAATTCAAGCATCGTAAATTCTGGATTGTGCTGGGTTGATACGCCTTCATTTCTAAAATTGCGATTTATTTCAAAAACCCTTTCAAATCCTCCCACAACAAGCCGTTTTAGATAAAGCTCCGGGGCAATACGCAGGTAGAGATCCATCCCCAAAGCTCGATGATGAGTTTTGAAGGGGGTTGCTTCGGCACCACCTGGAATCGGCTGCATCATCGGCGTCTCAACCTCGAGAAAATCCCGGTTCAAAAAAAACTTGCGAATTTCCTGAATGATCCGATTCCGTTTCAAAAAAATCTCACGAACATCGGCATTTATAATCAAATCAATATAGCGTTGACGGTATCGCTTTTCCGGGTCTCTGAGTCCGTGAAATTTTTCTGGAAGCGGCCGCGTCGCCTTACAAAGCAGCTCAAATTCATCGGCTAAAAGTGTCCATTCACCCGTTCGGGTTTTGAATAAACTGCCCTTCAATCCAATAAAGTCGCCAATATCCAGCTTCTTGAAAAGGCGGTAGGCGTCATCGCCAACCCGGTCCTTTCTCACATACGCCTGCAGTTGTCCGGTTCGATCTCTGAAACGGATGAAGGCACTTTTACCAAAATTATTGACAGCCATCATGCGGCCGGCCGTTTCACAAATCGGGCCTTCCTCGGAAATCGTTTCCGGAAATTCTTCAATGGTTTTTCGAATATCGCCCACCGTGTGCGATACCAAAAAATCATTGGGGAAAAGATTTATATTGTCTCTCTTTAAGGCCTCAATTTTCTCCCTACGGGTGTTTAAAAGATCGCTTGTTTTTCCCATGATTTCACAACTGGTTTAAATACCCCAGACGCAACCGGTGTGTCCGTAAAAGGCAGTAATCCCCTGGAATACCCCCCAAATCGGATTGCAGCCCGGTTGATAGGGTTTCAGTTTAATAATAAACTGCTTTAGGTAGCCTATTTATATAAAAGAGTCAAGATCAAGTTGGAAGGCTATGCGGAAGGTTCAATCTGTTTGAATTTCAAGGTAACGGTTGTTCCTTGGTTTTCCGAACTTTCAACGTTTAATAATGCATCATAGGCCTCCAGGATACGGTGAACAATCGAGAGACCGAGACCGGTTCCGTTCGGTTTGGTAGTAAAAAAGGGGTCAAAAATGGATTTGAGTTCATCAGCGCTCATACCGCAACCATCATCTGTAATTTTGATGCAGGCCTGCTTGTTTTTTATCGAAAACATTTCGATGTCAATAGCACCTTCACCATCAATGGCCTCGGCAGCATTAACGAGCAGATTCCAGAGAATTTGACGCAGATGCACTGAATCGATTGCAATCCAGATATTGTCCTGTATTTTTTTAGTCGTGGTGATTCGCCCGTCTTTGCTGGCATCTTTTTCGAAAAGCTCGGCAGTATCCATCAGCACTTTGTCGAGTTCAACCGTCTCCACGTTTCCGGCAGGCGGCCGGGCATACAGCAGGAAATTATTTACTAGAGCACTCAAGCGATCCGCCTCTCGTAAAATAATCTGCATGAGTCTATCATGATCCGGATCATAACGGATGTCTTCGCGAAGAAGTTGTATGGATCCGGTCAGAGAAGCAAGCGGATTTTTAATCTCATGAGCCATGCCGGCAGCCATCTCACCAATAGCGGCCATTTTTTCAACCCGTTTTACATGATCTTCCATGACGCGCAGTTCTTTGCGAGTTTTGTGTACCTGCTCCGACAAAAAGCTGCTGAGAAAGGCAACCGCAAAACAAGCCGTCATAGTAATCAGTATTTTATAAAGAACCTGATTCCATGGATAGGCCGATGCCAAAAGATCATCTTCTATTCCGAAAGGGTGAAGAACCCCATAATATTCGAGATCGACCATGATGCCGAATTGGATACTGCACACAGCGGCAATGACAATGGTTCCACGAATGGGAAGCAGGATGCTAGAGTAAATAATCACAACCAGATAAAGAAACGAAAAGATGCTTGAGAAACTGCCGGTCACAAACAAAATAATCGTCACGACTAGGGTGTCGATTAATAACTGGATATACGCAAAAACAAGATCCTGCTTTATGTGTTTCAGCAGCATTCCGTATAAAATGGATAGAAAGAATATGAAGGCAATCAGTCCGTAGAGAAATATGAGCGGTGGTCCAATAGGCGGGGGTGATTCACCGAGTTGCAGAATAATGGTCGAGCCCAACAGCAGTGTGGAAAAAAGAACCCGAAAAAACATCAACCACTTCAACCTGTCTTTGTAATCCTGATCGGGTTTTTGAAATATGCGCTCCATAGCGTCCTCTGACTCGATATTGATTGTCTCACGGCATGACGCCGTGATTGCCGGAACTAGATTAGGATATGCGAATCTCGCATTACTAGAATCGATTGTTTATTTCAATCAGTTATTGCAGTTTGAGGGTGCTGCTGTTGGTTGGTTTCTACTATGGCGGCGTCAATTTTTATGTGGGCTGCCGATTATCTTTCCATACCATATCGCAGTTCCCACTCCAGTTAAGTAAAAGCTACTCGGAACCTTCTTGATCAATCGCCACTCGACGGGTATATAGGCCATACCTACAAACTTATAATTACGCACTTCTAATAAAGTATAGTCAATACAGAATGAGGTTAACTGACCGAGTTTTCCCCAAATGAATTGTATGGTTGTATCGATTTAGGACTAATCGATGGCACCAGCCATTTTGAATATTGGAAGATACATGGCAACCACCAGACCACCTATGGTCACACCCAAAAATACCAGCATAAAGGGTTCGATGAGAGCGGTTAGGTTTTCGACTGCTTGGTCGACTTCCTCGTCGTAAAAGTCGGCGATTTTTTCAAGCATGGCGTCCAACGCGCCGGTAGATTCACCAACGCCAATCATTTGACAGACCATGGGAGGAAATACGCCGCTTTCTGTTAGAGGATCCGCCATGGTTCGGCCTTCGGCAATACCGGTTCGGACATTGTAAATCGCTTTTTCAACCGTACGATTTCCAGCAGTTTTGGCCACAATATCAAGGGCTTCCAAAATGGCGACACCACTGGAGAGCATCGTGCCCATGGTACGGGTGAATTTGGCAACAGACACCTTGCGGAGTAAATCGCCAAACACCGGTAACTTTAAAAGTAAATCGTCAGTAATATCGCGACCCCTTTGAGTACGATAAGCCTTTTTGAAGGCAAATATGAACAGAACCGTTCCGATAATAATGTACAAAATTTTGCTTTTTACCAACTCACTCAGCGTCACGACAAACTGAGTCGGTCCCGGCAATTCACCACCAAAATCAGCAAACATCTCCTGAAATACCGGAATAACAAATACTAAAATAACTGCCAGTACAAGGATTGCGATGATGAGGGTGACGATGGGATAGGTCATCGCGCCTTTTACCTGAGCTTTTAGTTTAGCCGCTTTTTCCATATACGCGGCAAGTCGCCTTAAAATAGCGTCCAATATCCCGCCGGCTTCTCCAGCAGCAATCATATTAACGAAAAGATCATCAAAGTGTTTGGGGAATTTCTTCAAGGCTTCCGCCAGGGTTGCTCCACCC
>JASFJP010000374.1:0-5111 GCA_050121225.1 Desulfobacterales bacterium | reverse complement strand
TGCCATGCGACCGTGTTTTAAATAATAGTCACATCCCCAATCAAGCTCGATGATGTTCAACTCAAATGAATATTTTTGACCGACAGCCTCCAGTATTTTGACGGCTTCTGCGGCCACTTCTTGACCTACCCCATCCCCGGGAATAACAGCAATGTCGTATGAATTCATGTTTCCTCCTCTAAGAAATTAAATGAACTACTTCCAGTGGGTCAAAACCAGCGTTTTTTTTCAAGGGATGTTAATCATAAATAGACAGAAGTCAAAAAAGTGCACGTGTTCATAACAGACTAGACAGTTTAACAGCACAGCCTGCGAGGTCCAAGATGAAATAGGGCTGTGAAAAAGTGCGGATGATAAACATTAGGCATCCGCGATAGAGCATTCTATGTAAGTAAACGATCCACAAATACGTTTACTGCTCTTGACTTAATTTAACTATTGCCTTAAGTTGCATCTAATCAAATAAAATTCCCACCCGTTTATAGACCCTCAAACTACAGGATAACAATTAAATGAAAGCCATACGAATTGCATTAATAATCTTATTTCTACTGGGACTGGTAATCCCTTTTCAGGCGGCTGCAGACTTGCCCCCCCCGGAAACGTTACGCCAATGGATAGAGGAGATGAAAACCTCTTCCAAAGGGCCCTTTGCACGTATTCGCTGGTTTTGCAACGATGGAACTATTCAGCCCCCAAAGGCTTATGCGTGCAAAAAGCATGGAGGCGGTGTGCAACACGGTGAATGGACCGATCGCGTCAAACGCATGCGCGCCGGCGGATACTATATCGCCAATGTATTGGCCGCCCTTGATCCAGAGCAAATAATAAGCACACCGGGCTATTCCGATCTTTACAATCAGATTTTGATCGAAAAGTTTCTGATTGCTGTTGACGATGGATGGATTTTCCGTAAAGCACTCTATTACCGGGGTGCGCTTCAGGCCGAAGATGAAACTGCGGTGGCACGAGAGTTATTGCTGGGTCTTGCTGATGAGGACATCTGGAGTTCACGTGGTTTTCTCCCCCTTAGGATTGGTGCGAGCCTATTGGAGCATGGGGTTGAAACCAGGAGCGTAGCGAGAGTTCGTCAAAATTCTCTGGCCCTTTCCGAGAAAGATAAAAAGTTTTTGCCGTTGCGCGTTAAAATTCACAATCAACCGGATCAGGAAGACGCTGAGCGTGTCCGGCAATATGCTGCAGGAGTTAAGGATTCTAAATTGGCTACAGAATACGAGCGTCTGGCAGCCGAAATTGATAAGGTGTTCGCATCCGAATCGGTATCCAACCGTTTGGAGGAATTTAAAAAGAAAATAAGCAGCAACCCTGAGCTTTCCCGGGATATTGCGGCAGCCGTTAACTCATTGGAAGCAACCAATGATCCTGGCGCCCGGTTTGCGATAATGTGCAAGATAATGGCGAAAATTCGGGAGCAGCTTTTAGACATCCAGGAAGCCGAGCTTCGTTTGGCCGCAATAGACACCAGTTTGGCGCTAGAGATCGAACAGTACACCTTGGGAAGGGAGCTGATAGGCAAATTGCAAGCTGCCTCCCGACTTGAACGTCTTCAGTGGCTCAAAGATAGCAGCTATGCCATTTATGGTGCCGGTCTCATCTCGGCTATCCAATTGCAGGATTTGCAGGGTGCTCTCGCTGTCGTCGAAAGCAATACAATATCGCTCGATAATTACAAGTCGACACTCGATTACTTGGCCCGGGTGCCGGGCTGGGGCACCCAGTGGGTTCGCTTCCACTTTCATGACAGTAAACGAAAGCTGGCTGAGATTGAACCTTTGGCCGAACGTGTCATTCAGGATGCCTTAAGGTCAAGTCCCCTATTCTTTTACTCCAATGTATTAGACAGCCTCTTGCGTGATGCCAATCAACTTGTGGGATTACGCCATGAGCTTTTCGGTCAAGATGTCGGTGCCGGACTGCGTAACCTCAACCCCGGTCTGGCCCGCGGCACACTCAGATTAAATCCTGCTGATCACCATGATGATTTTGACCCGCAAGGCATTTATTTATTGCCGGAAACGATCGCAGAATTGCCACCGGTGGCGGGAATTCTAACGGCGGGCGAGGGCAATCCGTTATCCCATGTGCAGCTGCTTGCTCGTAATTTAGGCATTCCCAATGTGACGGTAGATGAAAGTCTAATCCCCAAACTGACGACTTACGAGGGGCAGAAAGTTATTCTGGCCGCAAGTCCAGCCGGAGCCGTTCAGCTTATGCTGGATAAGGGGCAGCTAGATCATCTCTTTGAGCAAACAAAGGCCACGGACACTCTGATTCATCCTGATTTGAAAAAACTGGATCTCAAAAAACGCGAATTGATGCCTCTCAGCAAGCTGCGGGCTTCTGATTCGGGACGTACAGTTGGCCCCAAGGCCGCCAATTTAGGTGAATTATATCACCATTTTCCCGATGCGGTTGCCAATGGCCTGGCGATTCCCTTCGGCACCTTCCGCAGCCTTTTAGATCAACCGACTAAAGACGGTAAGCAAACTATTTTTGAATGGATGGAAGCCAATTATTCCGAAATACAATCATTGCCCCCCGGCTCCTCGAAGCGTGGGGAGAAAATGGAATCCCTGCGCCGACAGTTGCAAAAATATATACTGCAGGCTGACCCCGGGGAAGATTTTCGACGACAATTAAATAAGGCCATGGAGCAGATTTTCGGACCGGATGGAACCTATGGTGTGTTTGTGCGCAGTGACACCAACGTGGAGGATCTGCCAGGATTCACCGGGGCCGGGCTTAACAAAACGGTCGCGAATGTGGTTGGATTTAAGAATGTTTTGGCGGCCATCTCTCAGGTATGGGCCTCCCCTTTTAGCAAGCGCGCCTTTGCCTGGCGCCAATCTCACATGGATCAGCCTCAACATGTCTATGCCTCGGTGCTGCTGCTGCGCAGTGTGCCGTCTGAAAAATCAGGTGTGATGGTCAATCGCGACATTGAAACGGGTCAAACAGGATGGCTCTCGGTGGTGGTTAACGAAGGTGTTGGGGGTGCTGTTGACGGACAAGCTGCCGAGTCTTTGCGAATTAACATACAAACCGGTGATGTTCGTAGACTGGCGCAGGCCACGGCTCCCTGGCGCCGAGTGCTCAAACCCACCGGTGGAGTCGATAAGGAGTTGGTGGAGGCCACCGAATCAGTGCTCAAACCGCAGGAAATCAAGCAGCTCATCACTCTGGCACAAGAGTTACCGCAGCGGTATCCGCCCATTTTGGATGACGACGGAAATCCCGCTCCGGCCGATATCGAGTTCGGTTTTGTCCAAAGCAAATTGCAGCTCTTTCAGATTCGTCCCTTTCTCGAAAGCGCTCAGGCACGCAGCAACGAATATCTGAATGCATTGGATAAAGACATGACGTCCCAACTTACTCAAACGGTGAAGTTGGCTGACAAACCCCAATAGAGGACCCAATGAAACACTATTTAATTTTTTTCTATGGCTTGTTACTTCTATCTATCTCCAACCTGGGTTTTGCCTATCCCCTGGACGCCTATCCTGAAACGGGAATTCGACGTGTAGAAGCGGCCCGCTTGGCTGTTTTCGGTAAGATGCGTGGCCGCCAGCAACCCCCCGGTGCCCTGCTCCCAACTAAATTGGTGGACTTACGGCTACTGGATCGCCCGGATTTGAAGCTGCCCGATCCCGATCCGGAATTTACGGCACGCGTTCTCCAACTCTTAGGTAAAAAAGCCGACCGTTACGGGATTGCCGTCATGGATCTTTCAGACCTCGATCATCCGCGGTATGCCGAACACCGCGCTGATTACAAACAAAACGTCGGCAGTGTCGGCAAAATCGCGTTGGCTGTCGCGGTCTTTCAGGCATTGGCCGACATTTACCCCGATGACATTGAAGCCCGAAAACGCGTGCTGCGTGAGACTATCATTACTGCTGACAAATTCATCGAGTGGGATCATCATGAAGTCCGTATCTGGAACCCTGAAACCGGCGCCTTAAGTTTTCGCCCACTACAGGCGGGTGATCAAGGGTCCCTCTGGGAGTATCTGGATTGGACCCTTTCGATCAGCTCCAATGCGGCCGCTTCGATGGTGATGAAAAACGCCATGCTGTTGCGACACTTTGGAAAGGACTATCCGGTCTCCAATGGTGAGGCCGACCGCTTTTTTAAAGAAACCTCCCGCAATCAGTTGCGTGAGCTCTACGAACAGACGTTTCTTGAGGCATTTAGTCGCAACGGGTTAGATTTGGAAAATTTTCGTCAAGGAAGCTTCTTCACCCGCTACGGAAAACAACGGATACCCACCGGTTATAACAGCTACGGCACCGCACGGGAGCTGATGCGCTACATCTTGTTGATGGAGCAGGGAAAGCTGGTGGATGTGTTTTCCAGTCGAGAAATCAAGCGCCTGCTTTACATGACCGAACGCCGCATCCGCTACGCATCATCGCCCGCCTTAAAGGACTCTGCGGTTTACTTTAAATCCGGGTCGCTTTACAGCTGCAAACCTGAACAAGGGTTCAAATGTAAAAAATACCACGGCAATGTTAAAAATTACATGAATTCGGTGGCTATTGTCGAAACCCCTGCCGGCGTCAACCGTTTGTTCTACTTGGCAACCTTAATTTCGAATGTGCTCTATAAAAATTCCGCGGTGGATCATCAGACCCTGGCAACCTATATCCACAGATTAATCGAAGCAGACCATCCACCCCAACCGACCCCGCCCGGTCAGCTTCCGTCGGAGTTGACCTTTGGCCGCAATTTGATCGGTTTCGGCGAGAAACAGAAAGAACGCATGCAAATTGCAGAGATCCAGGCAATGCTGACCAAATTGGGCTATAAAATCGAAAAAGTTGATGGGAAGTATGGGCCTAAAACGGCCAAGGCTATCAAAGCGTTTCAAAAGGACCATCAGCTAAAAGTAGATGGGAAAGTCTCGGATCAATTAAATAAAGCCCTGAAAGCCGCCACGAAGGATTTGTCATCGAATCCAACACCACCGTCAGATCCAAAAACTGAGCAAACGAATTGAGTTGTCGAGGAGTTTCTTCGATATAACCACTACTTGAAAAAAACATTTCGGCGAAGGAGATTGTGCCGTAATCGGCACAACGACGTCTAAC
>JASFJP010000373.1:0-5120 GCA_050121225.1 Desulfobacterales bacterium | reverse complement strand
GCCGGAATTCAGGAACAAGAAGTGTCCCGGCATTTTTTCGTTTTAAGAGAGGCAATTGAGCTTGAGGAGGACGGCAAATACGTTGGTGCCTACCCGGATATTACCTTCAAAATAACCTGTAATATTGAATTTGAGCATCCTTTAATCCGCAAACAATCCTGTTCCATAGAGGTATTGGACAATGTTTTCGAGCGTGAAATTTCAAACGCCAGAACGTTTGGATTTTTACGTGAAGTCGAGTATATGAAAAACTATGGACTGGCACGGGGAGGATCTCTGGATAATGCCGTGATCGTTGATGATAAGGACATCTTAAACAAAGATGGATTACGGTACCAGGACGAGTTTGTTCGTCACAAACTTTTGGACTGCATTGGAGATTTTTCACTCCTCGGTATGCCGATCTTAGCCCATATTGTAACCCACAAATCAGGCCATGCTTTTAATCACGCCTTTCTTGAAAAATTCTTTAATAAAAAGGAGAGCTGGCAAACCCAAACCTTTCAAAAGCCCGTTGAAACCCCTCGCAAGGCGTCAAAATCACTTGCAATTTAAAGCAGTTTTGGTTAATAATAAAAAGGATGTGCCAGAGCAATTTCTTGCCGCGATCAAACTCCTAGTTCAGCAGATAACGTAGAAAATAAAAAATTAATGCAACCACCGGGTATCTGGTTGTGAGTTCGGAGAATATTATGTATGTTAACTGTGAGTGTCGTTGGTGATTCGCCGTGGCGCTTTTTATTTTCCGGTTTTAATTTTCTAACAAGGAGTCCGCCCGCAAAACAATCAACTATTGATTTTCAGTCACGGTGTAGTTTATTTTTATGGCCTTCATGTTGAGGAAGCAGATAAAATGGGTGTCGTGGTTTTGCATGATTTCAATAATAGCGATTCCTGTATTCGCTCAGGAGGCGGCCCTATCCAACATCACTGTTTCCAACACCAGTGACGACTTGCTCCTATACCTTAATCTCGAAGGGGCGTTCAATGAGAAAGTAAAAAAGGCGATACTGAGTGGCGTACCGGCAACCTTCTTTTTCTTAGCGAAGCTAAATCGCGTGCGAAACATATGGGTCGACAGTAGTATCGCCGATATCAAAGTTACGCATAGCATTAGATATGACAATCTGAAGAAAGAATTTATTGTTAAACGGTCCTGGCGAGATAACGAGCCGGAGGTGACCAAATCATTTAGTGAAGCTCAGTCATGGATGAACGAAGTTAACAGCATAAAAATTATACCACTGAGCAAGCTTGAAAAGGGGCAGCAATATCAACTGAGAACCAAGGCTGAAGTGAGTAAACAAACCCTCCCTCTTTATCTACATTATGTCCTGTTTTTCGTATCATTTTGGGATATTAAAACCGATTGGTACACCATTGATTTTATTTTCTAATGGCGAGCGGTTGATTGGCTTCCCCCTCATTTATGATGACCAGATCTATGATTAAACGAAACAAATCCCCGATTACGGACGCCGATCGAATTCGCAGGCGGCGGGAAAGCATTTTGATTGTGGTCATCATTTTCATCGTGGCTCTGCTGACCTTTGCGGAAACTCGAATTATCCGGTTCGGAGCCGATATCCCTATTTCCAATACCATCTTAATGTTTATTCTAATAAACATTAACTTACTGCTCCTCATTTTGTTGATATTCCTCGTCTTCCGCAACCTGGTGAAATTATTATATGACCGCAAACGCAAGGTCATGGGTGCCAAACTTCGAACCAGACTGGTGGTTGCTTTTCTGGTCTTGACCATTGTACCGACCGTTGTCCTCTTTTTCTTTTCAATTAACTTCATCACAACCAGTATTGAATTTTGGTTCAACGTTCCGGTAGAGCAGGCACTGGAAAATTCACTGCGTGTGGGAGGCAGCCTGTATAATCGAGTAGAAAGCAATAACAAGTTCTTTCTGGAACAAATTGCCTATCATATCAAATCAAACGATCTGCTGGATTTTCAGCAAAGAAAATCCCTGACGCAGTATGTCCGCGTGGCACAACGGGAATTTAATCTCAACGCGGTTGAGGTCTACGCAGCCAATACAGAGCGGCTTACGTTTGCTCTGGCACCGGAATTGGAAAACGAATATTTTGGCATTGTGTCCTCAAAAAAACTCCAAAAGGAACGATCCCGCGGCGGTATTCGATCTGTCACCCAAGAAATACCCTCCGGCGAGCTAATTAAAACTATCGCAACCATTCCTTATGGGGTTCCGACTGCCGAAGCCGAGGGTTTCGCTGTGGTTACCATCCTGTTAGCGCAGGATTTAGCAAAAAATTTAGCATCCATCTCCAGGGGTTTCGAAGAATATCAACAGATTAAACTGTATAAGAAACCGATTCAGATTACGTACTACATCTCTCTTTCCATCGTGGCGTTGCTGGTATTGTTTTGTGCGATCTGGTTTGGATTCTATTTGGCGAAAACGATCAGCATTCCAATTAAAGAACTGGCTGAAGGAACCCGTCGTGTTGCCGAGGGTGAATTAAGTTTCAGCATCGGCTCGGTCGCCGATGATGAAATTGGAAGCCTCGTAAAATCATTTAACAAAATGACCCGGGATCTTCGAACGAGCAGGGAGCAACTGGAGCTTTCGGCGCGCATGCTCAAACAGCAGAATATCGAAATTGAAGAGAGACGCCAGTACATGGAATTTGTGCTGAAAAGCGTTTCTGCCGGTGTTGTCACCTTAGATGCCAATGGTTTGGTTTCCACCATTAACAAATCGGCCGAAAATATGCTCGGAATCAAATCGGAAGAGGTTCAAAACAAGCGCTTCGAAAACCTTTTGAGTGTCCCCAATCAGGATCTTGCAAGTGAGATAATGGAGAATCTCTCCCTAGCACGAAATAAATTCATTGAAATGCCGTTAAAACTCAGCATTGAAGGGCGTCCCCGAAGTTTCCTGGTCACAGTGAATGCCCTGAGAGACGATACCGGGCAACATATGGGCATCGTCATGGTGTTTGACGACTTAACCGAGCTGGAAAAAGGTCAGCGAATGGCCGCTTGGCGGGAGGTTGCACGCCGGATCGCCCATGAAGTTAAGAACCCCTTAACCCCGATAACCCTATCCGCTCAACGATTGAAAAGAAAGTTTTCCCAGCAATTAGACGATCCGGTTTTTGAAGAATGTACCCAAACCATCATTGATCATGTGGATCTGATTCGAAACCTGGTAAATGAATTCTCATCCTTTGCACGTTTTCCGAGCGCCAATCTCAAACCCTGTCAATTACCTCCAATTATCGAGGAAACGGTCGCCCTTTACCGCGAAGGACACCCCAACATTGGGTTTGAGATCCACAACAGCGGTGAAATGCCCCAACTGAATCTTGACAAGCAGCAGATAAAACAGGCTCTGATTAATCTGGTTGACAATGCCATTGGGGCCATTAAAGAAGAAGGCTCAATTTCATTCACGGTAACGCATGACCCGATTTTAAGGCGCATACGGGTTGAAGTTGCTGACGATGGCCCTGGTATTTCCAATCAAGACAAAACACGCTTATTTGAACCCAATTTTTCGACCAAAAAAGCCGGAATGGGATTGGGCCTCACCATTGTCAGTACAATTATCGCCGACCATAATGGTTTAATCAGTGTTCAGGACAACGTTCCAATGGGAGCGAAATTTGTTATCGAGCTGCCGGTTTAGAAAAATCTGTAGTTCTACGCTGTCCATCGTGTATTCTTAAACTTGAAAAATAATGATACGTACAATAAGACATTAGTCGGCATTTTTTCAGGAAGCAGTGCTAAAACGTATTTGAAAAGGACGCTACATGTTACCTTCTATTTTAATTGTTGATGATGAACCTTCCATTCTACAAACGTTAAGTGGTCTTCTTCATGATGAAGGTTTTGAAGTCACTACGGCTGCAAACGGCTATCAAGCTCTGAAAATAATTGAAAACGACTCGCCGGATCTTGTCCTGCTAGATATATGGATGCCGGGACTGGATGGCATCGAAACCCTCAAAGAAATAAAGAAAGAAAATCCATACATCCAAGTGATTATCATAACCGGTCACGGTACGATCGAGACGGCCGTCAAAGCGACCAAACTCGGGGCCTATGACCTCATCGAAAAACCACTATCTATTGATAAAGTAATTCTGGCAATCAACAATGCTTTGAATTTCCGACGCCTTGAAGAAGAGAACAAATATTTACGGAAAAAAACCTTGGAAAAAAATTCCATTAATGGCGAAAGCGCAAAAACAGCAGAACTGAAAAAAAGCATTGCCAAAGCTGCCCCCACAGATGCTTGGATTTTGATTACCGGTGAAAATGGTACCGGCAAAGAACTTGTCGCGAGGACTATCCATCAATTAAGCCCGCGCGCCGATCAACCACTTATTGATGTCAGTTGCGCAGCAATTCCCGAAGAGCTGATTGAAAGTGAACTCTTCGGCCATGAAAAAGGAGCTTATTCCGGAGCTACCACCAAAAAAATCGGCAAATTCGAATTAGCTAACAACGGAACCATTTTCCTAGATGAAATCGGCGACATGAGCCTTAAGACGCAGGCTAAAATCTTAAGGGTGCTTCAGGAAAAAAAGATCCAACGTGTCGGCGGTAATCGAACCATAAGCGTTAATGTCCGGGTTATTGCCGCCAGCAACAAAAACCTTGAGGAAGAGATTGAACACAGCCGGTTTCGAGAAGATCTCTACTATCGGCTGAATGTCTTCCCGCTTGAGGTTCCGCCCTTAAGACAGCGCATAGACGATTTACCGTCCCTGGTGGAGACTTTTTTAGAAGAATTTGCAGTCCAAAATCGCAGCAAGAGAAAAAAAATAACCGAGGGCGCCTTGGAAACTCTGAAAAAGTACATGTGGCCCGGAAATGTCAGGGAACTGAAAAATCTGGTGGAGCGTTTATCGATAATGGTAGAGAGTGATACCATAGATCGTCATGACATACCGGATGCCTACAATCTGGATGCGTGCTTGGGGCCTGATTTTTTTGAATCTCAATTTCTTCAAACCGATAATCTCAAAGATGCCAAAACTGCTTTTGAACAGGAATTTATCAACCGAAAACTTCAGCAGCACCAGAACAACGTCACGAAGACGGCTGCAGCGATTGGTGTGGGGCGTAGTTAT
>JASFJP010000372.1:0-5136 GCA_050121225.1 Desulfobacterales bacterium | reverse complement strand
AGTCGACCCGACTGTCGATCAGGAGATTGGACTTGGTCTGGAGGCGGATGCGCAAACCACCATCGTGGATTTTGAGCGTTTTATGGAAGCATTCCAATTCCATAGTGCACTTATGGCGGTCTGGAAATTCATTGGAAAAATGAATAAATATGTGGATGTCATGGCACCATGGGAATTGGCCAAAAAAAAATCAAATCACAAACAACTTGAAGCGGTTCTTTACAACTTACTCGAAGGGTTGCGTATCATTTCCGGATTAATTTATCCGGTTATGCCGGATACCGCCGTGAAAATGCAAAAACATCTCGGACTCAATCCGGATGAACCTTTTTACCTTATTGATCGGCTTAAATTCTGGAAGACTATTAAGCCCGGTACCCAGCTGCCCAAATCCATCGTTCTGTTTCCGCGAATCGACCAGGAAAAAAAATATGTGAATCAGGGCGTCAAAACGGAACCTGCGGCAGCCATGCCTGAAATTAAACCGCAGATTACCCTGGATGAGTTCAGTAAAGTTGATCTGCGGGTAGCGACGGTTGTTCATGTCGAGAAAATTCCCAGGGCCAAAAAAATCCTCAAACTTGAGATTGATCTGGGACAAAAACGCACCATCGTCGCCGGTATAGCGGAAACGTATACTCCTGAAGATCTTCTTGGCAAACAAGTCATTGTGGTTGCCAACCTAAAGCCGGCAAAACTAATGGGAATTGTTTCAAACGGCATGCTGGTTGCAGCCGTCGATGACACCGGCCCGACCCTTGCAACGCTGGACAAGCCAGTGGATCCGGGAACTCCGTTGCGATGAATCTGAACGTGCGATCTTTGCCAACAACTCGTGTTTATTCCTCAACATTTTATTGAACTCCAGACCCTGTTTGCTGTTACGCTCCCTTATGTGTGAGTTTCACACCTTCGCAAAGCGGGTTATCTTCAAAGCCGGTGTAAGCGACTTGATCTTTCGGGATAACCGTAATAAACTTTTTATCAGTCATCATTCCGTTTTTATATCTCATGAAAAAACTCCCCAAATGCTACGGTATCATTCCGGCACGTTACCGATCAAAACGGTTTCCCGGCAAGCCGTTGGTTGAAATCCTCGGCAAACCCATGATCTGTCATGTTTATGAGCGCGCCAAACAGTGTACCGACCTCTCAGCTGTCGTCCTGGCAACGGATGATCATCGTATCCGCACAGCCGCTGAAACATGGAATGTACCGGTCGTAATGACCCGTGATGATCACCGCAGCGGAACGGACCGGGTCCTTGAAGCGGCGAACAAATTGAAGCTTTCTGCAGATGCCGTGGTCGTGAATATTCAAGGGGATGAACCCGCACTGGAACCGGCCATGCTCTCGGAGCTGATTCAGCCCTTTTGTACAACCCAGGTAAAGATAACCACCCTGGCCTGCAAAATTGAACCCCAAGATGCCGCCAACCCGGACCGGGTTAAAGTGGTATTCGCCCAAGACGGCACCGCCTTATACTTTTCGCGTTCGCCTATCCCCCATCACAGAAATCAACACACGAGCATCTACTACGGACATATCGGCATATACGCCTTTCGCATGCAAGCCCTGCAACACTTTGTATCCTTAAACCAAAGCCGCTTGGAACACACCGAAAAACTGGAGCAGTTAAGATTACTTGAAAATCGAATTCCAATGCATATTGTTGAGACCGAATATCAAAGCATTGGGGTGGATCGCCCTGAAGATATCCCAAAAGTTATCAAAATCATGCAGAAACAAAAGGATTACGGTCTATGAAACGTTGTAAACCCCATGGGTTGGTAAAAGTTGCTGTAGCCCTGTCTTTAATATCCCGTCGCGCTTGGCAACGCGCTAAAACCTGTCTAAACTCGGACGTATATTTTGCCAGAGACGTCGCCGGTGTATCCTCGGGGTCCATCGTATTTTTCCCGTTGGTTGCTAATCGGTTAAACTGCGGCATCGCTGGAATCGTTTCATACAAACATGGAAAGACCAAACACCCCCAAAGTGAATTGTCCGCTATGAACGACAGTGTGGCTCGAATTGAGTCACAAGGCTGCGAATCATGTAAACTAAATGATTATCAAAACATCGATGATCAATATCTCGGCGGAGAGTCCGTCATCCATTCTTTGTGGACAGCGGTCCAGACTTTAAAGGGGGAGGATCGTTTTTTTTCGATCTTCACCAGCTTGGATGATCAAAAAAGTCTTGAAAACCTGACCCAAAGGCTGTCCGGTGTCGCCCATGACGAGGCCCAATCGCTGGCAAAGCATATGGGGCATATCCCGACCGAAAAAGTGAAACGAATGTCGGCGCGCATAGAAAGGCTCAAGGATATCGCCTGGTGCCTGCAATCGGAAATTATTGACAATCTAGAAAAAATTCGGGATTTATCAAAGGGATTACGCGAAGCACCGACTCTCTCCGCTCTGAGCATGTTCAAAAAGATAAATGCCGTCCTCAACAGTATTGATCGGCTTGAAGTTAGAGGGCGGGATTCCGCCGGGGTCTCCTTGATGTTTGTGTTCACGGCGTCCGAATTTGAAGACCTCGAAAAATCCTTGCAACAGGCGGACCTAATCCAGGAGTTAAACCAGCGCTGCTATCCGGACCCCTTGACGAACCGTGGAATCAGTATTCACCACAGCAATGGGGGCAGCCGTAAAAAGCGGATCGCCATCGCTTTTACCTACAAAGTCGCGGCTGAAGTCGGCAGCCTCGGCGATAATATTGGGTATCTGCGCCGACAAATTGCTACCGATAGCATCCTTCAAGCGCTAAGCGCCTACTCGCCGGTACATGACACAATTTCAGCCCATACCCGCTGGGCATCAGTTGGGGCCATAACCGAGGCCAATTGCCATCCGGTGGACAATCAAACCCGTGAAAACTCGAGCGCAAAAAACGGGATCATCCATACGTGTTTAAATGGGGACATTGATAATTTTCAATCGCTTAAAGCTGATTTTGAACGCAATGGAGATGCGATCCACGAACACATTACCACCGATACAAAGATCATTCCCCTGCAAATCCAAAAATATATTCGACAAGGACAGGCTGTCGATGAGGCCTTTCGTCTGGCGCTGAATGATTTTCAGGGTTCCCATGCCATATCGATGCATACGGATCTGGCTCCCGGCAAACTATATCTGGCCCAGAAAGGCAGCGGCCAGGCCCTTTTCGTCGGACTGGGTGACGAGCATTACATGCCGACGTCGGAGGTATACGGATTTGTCGAAGAAACCTCTCGATATATAAAATTGGACGGGGAAACAATTGTGGAGGGCAAAAACGGGCCGACCCAGGGGCAAATTTTCATTTTAGATCAAGCATCCGGTGGGGGACTCGAAGGTATCCAAGCGATGTATTATGACGGAACCCCCCTGACGCTTAGTGAGAAGGACATCAAAGTCACTGAAATCACATCCCGGGATATCGACCGGCAGGGGTTTCCGCACTACTTTTTGAAAGAGATTTCAGAATCTGCAGATTCGATGGAGAAAACGCTTCAAAATCGCTGGAAAATAAAAGATGACGGAAGTAATCGATATGAAATTGCCCTGGATGATAGGGTCATACCCGAAGCGATTCGAACCGCCTTTGAAAAAAATCGGATCAAACGAATCTATTATATCGGCCAAGGCACTGCCGGTGTGGCTGCCCTAGCATGCGCTAATATACTAAATTACTATATGGATAATCCGTCATATCAGATTGGGGCGTTGAAGGCATCGGAATTCAGCGGATTTTACTTGAGTGACCGCGACGATCCGGATTCAATGTCCGATGCACTTGTGATTGCCATCAGCCAATCCGGTACCACCACCGATACCAATCGTACCGTGGATATGGCTAAAGAACGCGGGGCATATACCTTGGCAATTGTCAATCGCAGAGACTCGGATATCACCTTTAAGGTCGATGGTGTGATGTACACGAGCAGTGGTCGTGATATTGAAATGTCGGTAGCCTCCACCAAGGCCTTCTACTCGCAGATTGCCGCCGGTGCAATGCTTGGGCTTTTCATTGTTGGGCTGCAAAAAAGAAGAAGCCCGGAATTCATTACCGGTGAAATTCAACAACTGCTGGAGCTTCCCGACCATATGCGCAAAATCCTTGCCGGGAGTGAAACCATTAAAGAATCGGCGTCGACTCTGGCGGTCAGGAAAACCTACTGGGCAGCCGTGGGCAGCGGACCGAACAAGGCCTCAGCCGATGAAATCCGCATCAAACTCAGTGAGCTTTGCTACAAAACCATCTCATCGGATTTTGTGGAGGACAAAAAGCACATTGATTTGTCTTCGGAGCCATTGATTATCGTTTGTGCGGCGGGAACCCGCAATACGGTAATCGGGGATATCATAAAGGATACAGCTATATTCAAAGCCCACAAAGCCACACCGATTGTCATCGCCGATGAAGGTGAAGATCGTTTTGCACCCTATGCCGATACCGTATTTCATGTACCGAAGGTCAGCGAACACTTCGCGCCGGTTCTGAACACACTTGTCGGCCATATTTGGGGATATTACGCAGCCCTGGCAATTAACGATGGATCGCGATTCCTCTACAGATTTCAGGAAGAACTAAATTACAGCCTCAGGGAATTCACTGCCCAGGGGCTGGATGTATACGAAATTATACTCGAAAAGCCCTTCAGAGAAAAAATAGCCAAATTCTACACCGAATTTCGCAAAAAAAGAACAGCCAAGAAGTTCCCCGTGACAGTGGGAGTAGACACCGCGTCGGATCTTACATTGCTGCTCAAGTATCTTTCCGGTCGCTTGCCGGTATCGGATTTTGAACTGGATTTCAACCAAAAAGGCACGGCAGTTAACATGCTCAACGCCGTATTTAAGTGTTTAGGGGAATCAATTAGCTTCATGGCCCGCCCTGTGGACGCCATCAAACACCAGGCCAAGACCGTTACGGTGGGAACCAGTCGGATCAGCGAACGGTTGGAAGGAATTCTATTTGATGCAATTGCCGGCGAGAATTTCAGCATTTCTCAGATAACCAACAGCAATATCCTCGTATTGAAAAATGTACAGGCGATTATCGACCAAATTGAAGGATCCATCCTTTATCGGATTGATGGATTAAACTTTTTGGGGGAACCGGCAGAGCGCACGAGTATTG
>JASFJP010000371.1:0-5153 GCA_050121225.1 Desulfobacterales bacterium | reverse complement strand
CTCGATCCCGCATTCTTTTACCGTTTACATATACCGTTGGCACTCCTCTGATACCCAGCCGAATCCCTTCCTCATAGTCCTTCTGAATTCGTGTGGTAATGGCGGGGTCTTTTCGCTGTTTTTCAATCTCGGTCTCGTCCAATTCCAGCCTATGGGCGATCTCCTGAATTTTTTGATCATTGAGACGATTGTAATTTTTGAACAGCTCGTCGTGAAATTCCCAGAATTTCCCCTCGCGATCGGCGGCCAGAGCAGCTGCGGCAGCTTTAATTGCATATTTATGGCTTCTAATCGGAAAGTTTTTGTGAACCAATTTTACGGAAGTCGGATACTTCTTGAGCAACTGCTCAAGTTGAGGCGCAAGCCGTGCACAGTACCCTCACTGAAAGTCACTGAAAACGGTTATGACGACCGGCGCTTCCTGAGGTCCTTTAAATGGCGATCCTGCTGTGTCGATCGTGTATATATAATCGAGCTCGATGACTTCCACTGATTTATTCTGCCGGCTGGTAGCAAAAAGAAGTTCATCGCGCGGGCCGATTCTAATTTGATCAACGTGAGTGCCAACCTTAATCGTATCCGTCAGAGTTCCCTCTTGATCATAAATTAGAACATCACCCTCTTCGGTCAGGATGAAAATTGATCTACCATTTTGTGAAACCGTCACATCCAATGGCACTGAATCGGTCTTCAGGGTTTTTTGTATGTTCCACTCGACCGCAGAATAGGCCGGAGGCACGGCTAACAGAAAAAAAGCATTGATCAGGGTAAAACATAATTTGGCGCGTTTCGATATCATTGAATAACTCCTTTTGGTACCACGATAAACATATGGGTGATTAATACCTAAAGTGATCGGTTCCAGGTTTTGGGTTCAGCGTTCAAAGGTTATAAGATGATGATTTCCAGGCTTCATTATCAACTGCTAAGACTTGTCTCTTTCACCCATTGGGTGAAACAAGATAGGCAATCGATTTGCAGGTAATCCTACTGTTCTAAACCAGTTAGAGCACTTTAACCGGGAACCTTGAACGTTTAACCGCTCAACCTGAGTAACAGTTAAACACAATATCTCTATTTAGACAACTCTTTCGTATGGTATTTATCGGTCAGGATTTGCGTTCGATACTGGCCGGGAACGGGTAAGGTATGTTATGCTAGGGTAAAGTCATTTATACAGATAGCTGCTTGGAATAAATTAAACGACTCGTTTATGAAAATCATGAAATATTCAAGCACCAAAAAACAAATCTCAAACAAATACCAATGACCGAAATTCAAAATTCAAAACAGATAGAATATCGCGAGACATCCCATAAGTGATTGTCATGTTTTGATTATTGTAATTTGGGGTTTTTTTGACGTTCTTCTGATATCAGTGCCGATAGGGTTGCCGTCGTGACTTGGTTTACTTTGGATGATTTTTTTGATTAAAGGTATCCATCGTTTTTTTGGCACATTGCGGACAATAACTGGATGTGATGTCCAATCGGGAGTGGCTGTGGATGAATTCCTCAACTGTAATCCAGTCGCTGGTGCCGGGGCCTTTGACGGACGGCGTCCGCACTTTTTTACAAACACAGCATATCGGCAACAATTTTTTACGTTGCTTAAATTTGCGAGTTACTTCAAGCTTTTTGAGGCATCGTTTCACCCGGTACATCATCTCTTCCGATTCACAAGGCTTAAGCAGGTAATCGTCAGCCTTGTACCGCAAGGCATCTATGGCTGAAGTCATATCACCAAATCCGGTTAATATGATAACTTTTATGTTGGGATTGAGTTGTTTGGATCGATTTAGTACCTGAATCCCGTCGGTATTATCCATGACAAGATCGGTAATGACCAGATCGAAACGGAAGTGTTCAAGCAATGCCACCGCTTTTTCACCGCTTGCGGCACGGGTCACCCGATACCCCTTCGTTTCAAGATCTTCCCCGATGCCACTGAGGATAAAAGGATCGTCATCTACCAGCAATAAGCTATATGGTTTCATGGCAGTCCTCTAAGGGGAAAGCAAAAAAATGGAACTTCAATTAAGGTGAAACGACCGCCCCTTTATAATTCATAGCATGAATTTCGAAATATCGAAATACTTATTATCAAACAGATAAGGCAAAGTCGTCACAGTTGGTTTAAACCATACTTTGCAATGAGCCGGGACAGATATGTTCTCTGGATGTCCATTTTTTTGGCCGCCAAACTTCGGTTGCCGGCGGTATGCCTGAGATTCAGTGCGATGAATTCTTTTTTAAAAATATCGGTTGCTTCTTTTAAAGATAATCCGACCTCCAAGCCGGGGAATTGGGGCTGGCAGGCGAATGTCGGCAAATCTTCGGGCAATATCTGCTTGCCGTTTCCCATGACAACCGCCCTTTCCAGAGCATTTTTCATTTCTCTGACGTTACCAGGCCAGTCATATTCAATCATGAGTTTCATGGCTTCTTTTGATATGACTAAATTGGTAACTCCTCGTTCTCGTTTAAATATATCTAAAAATAATTCTGCCAACAATGGAATATCTTCTTTTCGCTCTCGCAGGGGCGGCATCGCAATTTGAACGACATTTAAGCGATAATATAAATCTTCGCGAAATCGCCCTTCGGTTACCTCCTCTTCAATATTACGATTCGTCGCAGATATGACGCGTACATCCACGGGGATCGATTCATTGCCTCCCACACGGTAAAATACGCCTTCCTGTAGGATTCGCAGCAGTTTAGACTGCATGCTTGGGCTCATCTCTCCAATCTCATCCAAAAAAATAGTCCCTCTATCGGCGAGTTCAAATTTTCCGATTTTGCGGCCTGTTGCACCGGTATACGCTCCTTTTTCATGGCCGAACAATTCATCTTCGAGCAAAGATTCCGGCAAAGCGGCACAATTCAGAACTATCATGGGCTCCTCTTTACGGGCACCCACCCGATGAATCAACCGCGCCAGCAATTCCTTGCCGGTGCCGCTTTCTCCTAATATGAGGGTGCTTGCTTTTGAATTGGCCACTTTAATCGCATCTGAAATCACCTTGCGCAAAGCTTTACTCTCACCCACTATTTCATACTTACTTTGCAGTTCCTCTCTGAGATCTTTGATCTCTTGTTTGTCGTGTTCAATTTTACGGGCATTGCCGATGGCCTGCGCAGCCAAATCAGCAAAAACCGACAGTCTTTTTAAATCCTCATCGAGAATCGAGCTCCCGTCGGCTTTGTCGATAATTTCGACCACGCCGATGATCGTTCCGTTCATTTTCATCGGTACACAGGCAATTGACTGGGTTTTAAAACCAATCGATTCACTTATCTCTTTGTACCAGCGGGGATCCTGGGCAACGTCCGGAATCAATAGCGGTTCTCCCGTCTCGGCGACATAACCGGCGATTCCCTGACCCAGATCGATCTCGAACTGTTTGACATCGGTGCTTTTCTCACCAGTGGCCACTTTGAAATAAAGCTTTTTGGTCTTGTGGTCCAGCAGCAGCAGAGAGCTGGCCTTGGCATCCATCATACGCGTGGCGGTCTCGATGATGAGTTCCAGCAGTTGATCAAGGTCATGGACTGAAGATACCCAAGTGGAGATTTCTTTTAGTCGATCAATAGACGAATCGGTTCTGGCAGAGATATTATCCATTTTTATACATCCTGTATTTTTTATTTCATTTTGAGTTGGTAATTTTAGTAATTTGTTTCATTTATTTGACACAATACAATAAAAACAATCTATTGTCAACTTTTTTATAACAATATTGAATTTATTTATCATAGAATCGGCACTAATTCGTGCCCTTATACTCACCGATCAACCGCCGTAGGGTCTGTTGTTCCCAGCGGGCGGTATATTTCAGAAAATAGGACATCCCTCCATACCAAGGATATTTAACCCATAACGATGCCCCGAAGAAATCAAAATATGCCACCTGAGACACTCTGGTGTAATTTCCGGCGGCTTTTAGCTGAATGATACCGTGGTGAAATTTTTGGCCGCATTCTTGGGGATTTAACAGCAAAAAATCAAGGCGATGGGATTCAGGGTCGATCTTAGTTTGCCACTTGAAGAGGACGTGCGGTTTGATTGCGTAGCTGTTTTCTGTAATTGCCACATTCGCTTTTTGCTCAACGAGACGATGGTTGGTGATGTACTTGTTGGTTAGCAGGAAATCATTGTCAAAGTCTGTCTTGAAGTCCCAATAGACATTTATCGCTGCCGCAACCATGTATACTAATTTATACCCTTTTCCTGTTTTGCGTTCGGGTTTGATCTCATATATATAAACTTTTCCGCGTTTCAATTCAGTTTCATCCGGTTCAATATCGGGAGAATCCAGTGCCCGTGCAGTGCTACAAAAAAAACACAGTATGATGACCACATATCCGATCCATTTAACCGGACGTTCTTTGGGTGATACTAGGGTCGGCGGTATGGGACAAAGGTAAACCATGGGTAGTATGAAAGACTATCAATATACGGTAATCTTGAAAGCTCAAGTCATTTTAGACGTTCACAGGTTCAAGGTTCACCGTTCAGCCCGGAACGTTGAATCCAAAACCGCTCAACCCGGGGTTACCGTAGTCGGGTTAATCGGGATTAGAGATTATATGCGGTCGGTTTGTTGGGTAACGATAAATTCGCCAATTTTTTCAGCGGATCGACCAAACAGCTCCTGGGTTTCAACTTCATCAAGAAAGGCATCACGCCACGGGATACTATTTTCTTGAACAATATCTTTTATATGTTCATATTTTCCGCCCAAGGCCTTAATTTTACTTTGCAGGGGCACATTTTCCTTAAAAGAAATATGTAATAATAACAAATATTCTATGCGGTTGAGATGGGTATCGGAGGTGGCCAAAATTGGAATCACCAGAATGCTGCGATCATCTTTGCGCCCTTTGCCGATATAGACATTTCCCTGAGTGACGATAATACGCTTGGTCCCTTTGAGGGCATTATCAGTTTCAACTCTGGAAGGCAGTTTGGCAGTTGGTCCCTGCTTGTTTATCACTTCAATACTCGTGCGCTCTGCCGGTTCTCCCAAAAAGTTTAATCCATCAATCCGATAAAGGATGGATCCTTCAATTTGGTCGATAATCGCCTGTACATTTTTCAATACGAGGATATTGCTGTTGGTTATCTGAGAAATGCTGAAATTCTCGCCG
>JASFJP010000370.1:0-5158 GCA_050121225.1 Desulfobacterales bacterium | reverse complement strand
GTTTTCAATTCCAATGATATTATGCCAACCAGCGCGGATGGCACCCACCCCTTTATCCAGCAAACGGATTTGTTTTACCTTAGTGGAATTGATCAGGAAGAGAGTGTTTTGGTGATCTTCCCGGATTCCAAAGAAGAAAAATTCAAAGAGATCCTGTTTCTCAGAGAAACTAATGAAGAGGTTGCCATATGGGAAGGTCAAAAATATACCAAAGAAGAAGCAACTGCCGTTTCAGGAATATCTTCGGTTTATTGGAGTCAAGAATTCAAAAAAATTCTCCGAGAGCTTGTCTTTCAATCCGAAACCATCTACCTCAACTCCAACGAACATCTAAGAGCCGATGTCAATGTGGAGTCACGGGATATGCGCTTTTTGCAGTGGTGCCGAAAATCCTTTCCATTGCACCACTACGAGCGGTTAGCTCCAATCATGCACGATTTGCGGATGGTCAAATCTTCCTTTGAGGAGGAATTGATCAAAGAAGCCTGCAGCATCACCGAAAAAACCTTCAGACGGTTACTTGATTTCATCAAACCGGGAGTGTGGGAGTTCGAGATCGAGGCTGAAATTTATCACGAGTTTCTCAAAAATCGCTCAAGGGGGCCGGCTTTTGCAACGATCGTTGCATCCGGTAAACACTCCTGCACGCTCCACTATATTAAAAACAACCAACAATGTCGGAATGGCGATCTAGTCCTGATCGATTTCGGTGCCGAATATGCCAACTATGCCGCCGACGTCACCCGCACGGTTCCAGTAAACGGCAATTTTAGCGCAAGACAAAAAGAGGTCTACAATGCCGTTTTAAACGTACAAAAAGCTGCGATTGCATTACTGAAGCCGGGGAAAACCCTTGAGGACTGCAATAAAGAGATAGGCCGCGTAATGGAATCTGAATTGATCCGTCTGGGCCTTCTGAATACCGCCGAGGTAAAAAATCAATCAAAAGACGCACCGCTTTATAAAAAGTATTTCCCCCATGGTGTGTCCCATCACCTTGGACTCGATGTTCATGATTATGGAGACGAGTACCGAGCGTTTAAGCCGGGAATGGTCTTGACTTGTGAACCTGGTATTTATATTCGAGATGAAGCCATTGGAATTAGAATTGAAAATGATATACTGATCACCGATGGGGACCCGATTGATTTAACACAAAACATTCCCCGGGAAGCTGATGAAATTGAACGTATGATGGTTAAGTCATGAGGAGGCATCATGGGTAAACATTTAGTCGTTGTCGGTGCCGGACACGCACATTTGACCGTTTTAAAAAATTTAAAAGAATTTAAAAATTCGGGCCATGAGGTCACTGTCGTGAATTCAAGCTCTCTACATTATTATTCCGGAATGGGGCCCGGCATGCTATCCGGCATATATCGCCCGGAAGAGATCCGCTTTAACGTGCGAAAGATGGCCGAAGACCGAGGCGCCGTTTTTATTGAAGACAATGTCACCAGAATTCTCCCGCAAGAAAAGAAAATTCGTCTACAATCCGGCGAAGAGATGTCCTATGATGTCATATCCTTCAACACCGGTAGTTTTGTCCCCGTTGACCAACAGCTGCGTACCCATGAGTCTGTCATTACGGTTAAACCAATCGAGAATTTATTTAAGGTCCGCCGCAAAATAATCGAGGCTTTAAACGGTCGCGAGCTGGAAATAACGGTGGCCGGCGGAGGGCCTACCGGTGTGGAAGTGGCTGGGAATTTACATCGACTCGTAAGATCAAATGGGGGACAATGCCATATACGTCTCGTAGCCGGATCACGACTACTTTCTCAGTTTAACGATGGTGTCCGTCGCCGCGTCATCAACTCATTGCATCGACGACATATAGACGTTATCGAGGCAGCCAAGGTCGCTACAGTTAAAAATGATTCCCTAGAGTTATCCGACGGCACCCGCTTAAAAACTGACTTTGTATTCATGGCGACGGGTGTCAGACCTTCACCGTTGTTTGAAGATTCCGGATTAAGTCTTGGTCCGGATCGCGGAATGCTGGTGAATCAATTCCTTCAGTGTGTCGATTATAATGAAATTTTTGGCGGTGGGGATTGTATCAGCTTCAAACCGCAGCCATTGGCGAAGGTGGGAGTGTATGCCGTGCGGCAGAACCCCGTGCTGCTTCAAAATTTGATGCACGCATTAAAGGGAGAGAATCTGCAGGCATTTATTCCTCAAAAATCCTATTTGCTGGCGTTCAATATGGGGGACGGCAGTGCGGTCGTTTATTGGCATTCTCTGGTATTCGACGGGAAGCTGGGATTTGCCTTGAAAAACCATATCGACCGTAAATTTATGAAGAATTTTCAAGTATCCGGTGAAATTAGGTGAACGCTCGCGAATCTTTCCCGTGCCAACCTATCAGCCCGGCGAATGGGTTCCGGGAGACGATATCGACGGCAGCACGTTAAAACAATGGTTATGCTGTCCTGCAAACTCACTCTGTTACCCACGGAAACATATACCGGTTTGGCTCCACGACGCGTGCGTACCGCAGCTCCTATGGTCTCACCTCGATCTATCAGGTAGGAATAATTGCCTTTTCTCATGCCCGGTTCATCATATTGCCCCGACAATGCGCTTTTGGCGCAGCCAATAGACGGAATATCAACCAACACACCGATGTGGCTGGCAATGCCGAAGCGTCGGGGATGAGCGATTCCCTGACCATCGAATATCAATACATCGGGAGATGATTTTAATTTGTTCAGAGCGTCCAAGAGGACGGGACCTTCGCGAAAAGAAAGCAGTCCGGGAATGTAAGGGTACTCTACGGATCGCACCACAGTTGCAGATTCGACCGCTCGCAGTTCAGATACATTGAACACCACGACCGCAGCTGTCGCCATGCTTTTATGATAGTGAGTATCTAAACCGGCCACTGTTTTTATATCAGCAAATTTGATACTAGATCTTTGGTTGACCTTCTGGGCAAGCGACGTTTGAAGTGCGACAGCATCATCGGGTTGAAGATCCCATGGGTGGTGCAGGTGGTTTTTTAGTTTCATTGGCCTTTGGATTTAGGGTGTTTTTAGGCAACATCGAATTGGTCTTACTACAGAAAAACCAAGCGCGTCAATTTTAGAAAATGACAAACATCCGTCTGATTGGAGCTTTTTTCGTTTTGAGCCATTTAACCAGTGGTCTTGCGGCCACTGATGCTGCAGAAAAGGGATTCACAATGATCGACATTCCTCAAACCGCCAAACACATCGAATCACATCTTCAAACACTTACGATGACGATCGGTGAGCGGAGTGTCCGCACCCCGGCAAATCTGGAAAAAACCGCTGAGTATATTCAATTATTTTACAAGGAGATCGGCATGGACGCGCACCGTGAACCCTATGGCTATCACGATCTAAAGGTTGCCAATATTGTCAGTGAGATATCTTTTTCTTCCAATCCGACGCATAGATTTTTAATTGGAGCGCACTATGATTCGGTAGCCGGTACAGTGGGTGCAGACGACAATGCCAGTGCCGTGGCCGTTCAACTGGAAACGGCCAGATATCTAAAGGCATTGATTGGGAAAGAAAACCTTGATCTGTCAGTAACGTTTGTATCGTTTGCGCTTGAGGAGCCCCCGGCGTATGGGACGCGGTATATGGGAAGTCGTGTATATGCCCAAAAGGCTCTCAGGGAAAATGAAAAAATTGATGGCATGATTTGCCTGGAAATGGTGGGTTATGCTTGCTATGAACCGGGATGTCAGCGATATCCATTTCCGCTGCAATTTTTTGGTTACCCAAAACAGGGCGATTTTATCGGCATTGTCGGCAATTTTAAATCCGGGGCATTTACCACATCTCTTTTTCAAGCATTTCAAAAAAATAAAGATCTTCCTGTTGTTAAATTGAAAGTACCGCTCAATGGTTGGATTCTTCCTTCGGTGCGCCTAAGTGACCATGCGTCCTTTTGGGATCAGGGATATAACGCCGTTATGGTGACGGATTCAGCCTTCTTTCGTAATCCTCACTATCATCTCGCGTCGGATACGATGGAGAAACTGGACTTCAGATTTATGGCAGAGCTGGTGGAAAGTCTGATTGTTTTTTTCTGCTCGTATCGGGAAAGGTGAATTGACGTGATCAGTCGGGCTATCGTGTCACCATTATAACGCAGAGTTGCCTGACAGGCGAGACGGCGCTGGCCTTGCGCTTCGACCAGACAGCTTCCGGCTGAATAGCCCTGTGCTTTAAGCCTGCACTTGAAGGTTCGCATTTGGTTAAGGGCCATGGTTAGCTCGCTCGAGAAATTCGGTTATCTGCAAAGAATGCGTTGATATTCATACTCGTGCTAAACCCATTTCAGTGCCTTTTCCAGCTGGGGTTGATTTAGTGTTGCATATGGACCGAGGCGAAGCCGAACATTTCGGCCGTTGGTGATCAATCGCCGTAACTCCGACGTGACAATCCGCAGACGATCGTAAGTGGTCAGATCAAAATTCGCCTGTCGAACGCGAATTTTTTTTGAGTATCCGATAGGTTGAGGAATCTCATGACCTCGTTTAAGCGCTTTACAACGCACGACATCGCCGCATTCAACAATGATCAGGTTGGTTTTTGCATTTTTAGCTTTGGAGGTTTCCCAGGCAAGCGAACACTCACTGAGCAAGCAAAGCCAGCGGGCACGACGAATCAGATGGGCTCCACGCGAAATTACGCCTTCGATCGTTTCAGCTACTGTCTCCGGCGTCCAATTCCTGCCAGAATCGGCTTCCGAAAGTTCCTCTGGAACGCGACCCGTTTCATCATCTCCATCCACCGAGGTCTTCGCAAGAGAAAGAGCTTCAAGTCGATTCCACCAAAGCCGAGCCCCGAGTCCGGTAAGGGCTCTGACAGGTGGCTGGCGTTTCAATTGTATTTCATGTTTTTGGCGGAAAATGCTGAGCCCATCCATCAGGCATTTCATTTCCGGGGCATACTCCGGTGGAAGTCCGAGGATCGTGTGATCAATGTGCGCAGCAGAATTTAATTTCAGCATGGGGTTTGCAGTGAGCCATCTTCCAAATGCTGCCAATGCAACGCTTAACGAACTTTCGGGGATGGGTCCGATGCAATAGTCATCATCTTCCAATGTCCAATGCTGTTGAAGATCCTTGGAAAGAAACAACAACCTGCGGTTTTTGGGATGCAGGGCAATGTTGTAA
>JASFJP010000369.1:0-5175 GCA_050121225.1 Desulfobacterales bacterium | reverse complement strand
ATATCTGGAGGATGAAGTTTTAAAGGGACGTATTCGCCACTACGGCATCAGCTCCAATACGTTTCCGGCGGCTGCCGATCAACCCGATTTTACATGCCTTGAAACCCTCTGGAACATTGCCGAATCGCTGAATTCCAAGCATCATTTCAGGCTGGTTCAACTGCCTTTGAACCTAATGGAGCCGGAAGCTGTACTGGAAAAGAATCAACCCTGCGGTGACAGTGTGCTTGAATTTGCGCAACGCCAAGGGTTGGGAGTACTGGTCAACCGGCCGTTGAATGCTTTTTACCGCAATCAACTGTTTCGATTGGCCCAGGTGCCTACTTTCAGGAATCATCCCAAAGACGAGGTCGTCCGGAAAATCCAATTATTATCAAAATCCGAAAAAAGCCTTTGGATGAAGATCTTACCGGCCCTAAAGGTACCACCCGGCCTGCAAACCCGGATTAAAGAACAGATGGCGCTTGGCGATACCTTGAAACACCACTGGCTGAACTTCGGATCGTATGAACGTTGGCGTCAGGTCAAAACGGGAAATCTGCAACCCAGAATCCAGGGTGTCATGGATTTTCTGGAGCCCTACCATAGCCAAAGTGAGGATCTTTCAGAATGGTCAGTTTCCCACCGCCAACGGGTCGAAGACGCTTTCAATGCCGTGGCCTCGCTTTACGCCGAACAAGCGTCACTCAGGGTCGATCGGGTGCGGCGGGCAATGGCGGCTGCCGATCAGGAATGGGCCTCAGAGGGCACTCTCAGTCAGAAAGCTTTGCGAGCAGTTCGCTCAACCGAGGCCGTGACCTGTGTCCTAACCGGCATGCGCCGCGAAGCCTATGTGTCCGATGTCATCACTGAGCTGCGGCGCCCGGTCAGCCAAAAAGCGCGCGTGGCATCGTGGCAAGCACTGACCACGGAGCTGCACAATAATCCCATGTAACGCAAATTATCCAGCACCAAGAGGGGGAACTATGCAGATAAAAAACCTCCGATCCAATTTATGAAGAAAATTATTTATTTCAGTTATTCAACACCATCGATAGTTTCTTGGACAAAACCTCAAGGGTAAAAGGTTTTTGGATGAACCCAGCACAGCCCTGATGGAATAATTCATTGATGCGGCTCTGCTCGGCATATCCACTGGCAATAATAATTTTTAGCTTGGAATTAATTCGCTTCAACCTTTCAAATGTCGTTCCCCCGTTATGAGGCATATTCATATCCAAGATCGCAGCAATTACCTCGTTTTGATTCTTTTCATATACGTCGACTGCTTCTTGGCCATTTCTTGCTTTCAATACATTATAGCCCAAACTTTGGAGCATTTTCACGCCAACATCCAAACACAACGTGTCATCGTCGGCAAATATTACCATCGGCTTTCTTGCGGGAATTTCTTTGTTGGCGATAGACATAGTTCAATCCAAATCCTCTGATTAAGTTTTGAAATTAGGCAATGATGATGTGTCTCTCAATTGTGGAAGAGCAAAAGCCATGCCGGATTTTAGATTTGGTTAAAGACCTAATATTATCAATTACTTAACGATAATATTGCAATAAAACACAGCGCAGAGAAGTGACAATTTACGGCGAAAGAAATGACAAAAAGTGTTATGCCCTCTGCAATGCTGAGTTAGGAGGGATTAAGTTGGGTTTATGATAGAGAGAAAATTGGCTGGGAAAGGATAATTGGATATCACTTAAAACAAGGACGGATGAGGTAAATGATACTTAAAGATGTTAAACTGAACCATCTGCCTGAGATAGAAAGCAGGCTGGGCATGCATAATCTGGAAAGCACGAAATGTTGTTTTTGCTTTCATGTGTTCGTCATTTCGTGCTTCCCCAATTTGTAAGGTGTCGCGCTTGCGATTTGCGATGTGCAAATTTAGCGTCTTTTAGGATTTCACGTAAATACCTTTTTGTATCGTTTTAATCTTACCTTGATTCTTGAGTCTGTAGATTATATTCGCAACTTTTTTCTGATTATAGCCGGTTTGTTCTATAATTGCAGCGGTACTAACACCTTTTTTAGATTTGCTTATGATTTTGAGTACCGAATCGGCTGCCGTCATTTTTTTAACTCTTGTTTTGGTTGTCGTCTTTTTGACTGGCTTTTTGGATGCTTTTCTCTTCGACGCAGCCGCCGCCGGCTGTTTCTTTGTTGGTTGTACTTTCCCTTGCGGTGTTGCGGCTTCATCGACCCTCTCTGCAAGGGCTTCAACCCCGTGGGCTAACGTTTTGAGACCATCTGACATTATCTTCAATAGAGTTTGTATTTCCTTCACCATTGCCCTCCTTTATTGTTATCACCTTGAATCTTGCATGAAAATTAATGAGAAGTTGTAATACCATTAAATTACAGCATTTTGAGGGTACTAGAGCAGTAGTGCCAAATACCCACAAAGTAAAAAGGATGATCGTCAATTTTATCTCATTAATTTTCACCCTGCGGGCGAGCCGGAGGCTTCCAGGCCTTACAGGCAGCGCTTGCAGCGCCCTTATTATTAAGGGTTCGCGATAGTGCACTATAGCTTCGCCCTTAAGTGCCTTGCATATGAAAGCCTCCGGCTCGTTCAAACTTAAGGTTTCGATTCTTCCTGATGGTCAACTAACTCCCACCAATATTCAGGTTTGTCAAGAAAATAACAAGATTCAAACAATTCAGAACACAACCTCAGAAAATAGGAGACAATCCTTTTGAATTGAGAAATATTTGATCAAGAAATGATTGAAAAATACGACGAAGTAAGGCTAAAATTGACAGTCTCGTAAAAAGTCAAAATTCTCAAATTTCGAGCTTATAACCTATTGAAATAATTAAGTGTGAAATTTTAAAATTGGCCTTTTTCGGACTTTTTACGAGACCATCAAAATTGTATCCCGGAAAATATCTGATGATACGTTCATAAACATCTACTGAGCCATTTCCATCCTGGATTTTCGGTCAACTGCTGATGAAAAGAAAAGGTGCAAGCATAATTTTTGTTAACTCAAGATGCCAGGTATTACTTCTACTCAGAGACAACCTGCCAGATTTACCTTATCCGAATATGTGGGATGTACCGGGAGGACATGTTGAGGAAAATGAAACGCCCGAGGAATGCATTATCAGAGAAATGAAGGAAGAAATGAATTTAGTTATTCATGACGTTAAGATATTTTCAGTAATGGAATTCTCGGATCGCGTCGAATACACCTTCTGGGTAACCTTAAACTTTAATGCGGATGATATAAGTCTTACGGAAGGGCAGAGAATAAAGTGGTTCTCCGAAACCGAAGCAAAAAACATTGAGTTAGCTTATGGTTTTAATGAAATTATTGAGTATTTTTACAAAGAGGCGCCATTTAAATGACGAGAATCCGATCCAAAGAAGAATTCATGGAAGAAAAACCGTCACATTTACTAACGTCGAACCCGTTCTTAAAATATGTATTAAGTTTCCGATTTTTATACATCTTTTTGGGAGGATTCTTTTTTTTCCTAATTAGCATTTCTATTGATCCTATTTTCATACCTACGCTGGATATGCCTGATTTCTGGTGCAAAAAACGGATCGAAAAACGAATCGGTTACCGATCTGCAGAGGAGTGTGTTGAATTTACGAGCAAACTAGAAGAGTTAAAATATGAACACAATCGCAGAATGGAAAAAAGGCACTCATATAAAAACTTTGGAATATTTTTTTCAGCAACGCTTGTCACTCTGGTGTTCATGTTACTCAACCCGTCCCGTTTTTTTGGCGAACGTGTTGCAATTAATAACAAAACCGGTGCGATCGCCACAGCGGTTTTTTACGGTGTCATCATAGGATTTATTTTGCCGACTTTTTATCAGTTGCTGCTTCCACCCTCGACGGAATGGTTGCCCCACGAATTATTTGAAATTCGAAAGGCCAGGGTTGAGCTAATATTAAGAGAAATAGTAGAGATATCAAATAGTTGAAAACTTCCTCGATGTATCTTTCCCAATGTTAATTTTCTATCAACCCGTGGACAATCTTCCCTAGCCATACTCAGCTAAAGAACCAGACAACATTCGCCGATAATACTAATTGGAAGGACAATATCGCTTTTCAGCAAGTATTAGACATGCTGCTGACCGATCTCAAAACCGATGAAAATTGATGAAACACATAATCAGCAAGCCAAAAGGCCAAACACCTCCGAGATGACGGAAAAAGAGGTGGTTAAACCCCTGGAAGGTGCCCCAAATAGTGCGAGCGCTCCGGCAGCTATAGAAAAATCCACGATATTCCCAAAAAATAAAAAACCTAAGAAGCGCAAAGGGTCGACCCCAAAATACCTCTTAACGGCAATTATTGCGCTCATCCTGGCCGGTGTAATTTTCTATTTTAAGCCTGCTTTAGTCAGCTTGATAAGCGCATCCCAATCCACAACCCCGATACCGTCAGAAACTATCGAACCCGCGCGTGGGGTTGACCAGACAGTCCCGGAACCCAAGGTGCCCAGTAAGCAGGATCGATACCAAACAAAACTCGCTGAAGCTGCGACCCTTCGCGAAGAGCTGCTTAGAAAAAGAGAAGAAATTCTTGACCTAAAATTGTACTACCAAAACGGCATTAATGAATTAAAAAAAGTTATCATTGAGGAAGCACGCCGTGCTCAGATAGGTTCCTATGCCCATGCGATCAAAAACAAGCGAATTGAATTACATCTTCGAATTATACAGCGCCGCCTGGCATACATTCACGAACTCGACAAGCCCCAACATTGGGTAGAACAGGCAAGTGAAGAATTGCTCTTTCTGATTCGCAAAATGCAAATAGATCTGAAACTTAAGGATATGGCCAACGGTATTGATTTTGATAACCAGGCGGAGCACCTCAATGCCGTCATTCAAAAATATCGTCCAAATGCCGAAAAACTCGTTATGAGTTTGAAATATACAGAAAATCAGCCTCTCACATCAATCTGGCATGAGATAGAAAGTCAAATAAGTCAAGAAACCCAAATTGCTGTCGCAGCAGGAGAGGAAGACATCTCAAAAGAAATCTGCTCCGGAAATTTTGAACGAGTGACAGAGCTGAACAAAATATCCGAGGATACAGCCAGATGCTTATCTAGAATGAATAGATCTGACCTAGTTCTGAATAAACTGACAACGCTGACACCCACAGCGGCTAAATATCTTTTTCAATGGCAGGGAAATTGGATTTG
>JASFJP010000368.1:0-5197 GCA_050121225.1 Desulfobacterales bacterium | reverse complement strand
ACCCGCAAACGTCAGTGCCGGGTATGCAAACGCTGGTTCATTGCCAAGTATTTGAGAATCTGGTTGATTGCTGAGTGTGATTCATGTATCCAGATTCTATCTGAAATGATCTCCTGGAAATTGATACTTGGACTTCTCTCAATCACCAGTTTGCCTTTTCATAGAAAATAAGCGAATATCAGATCTTGATGTGATTAGAAAAGCCACAAATAATGACAGTCCAGTGATAAAGAAACTAATGCAGTCGGAACCAGGTTTCTGGAAAAATTCGTGGCAGGATAATGTTATCGACCAAGGTATTAAATCTGCTAATGGGCTTGCATTTGTACGGGTAGAATCAGGTCAAATTTTTGGATCTATTTGTGTGCACGATTTGGGGTTTAGAGCTTGTCTAAGTGAGCTTATCGTTAAGGACTCCGCAAGAAATATTGGGGTTGATAAAAAGCTTATCAGGCATATTGAAAATGAACTTAGAACCAGGAGAGGATGCAAAGTATTAATTTCAGATGTATGGAGAGGTGCTGAAAGTGTTTATCGATCACTTGGATGGACAGAGCCAGATGTAGTTTTGCTGAGAAAAAAATTAACGCCAAAAAATGAAGTGATAAAGGTATTGGCGGATCAATTATGGATCAACTAAATGCACGGTTAGAAGCTCGTCCTTTCAAGAACACATTGGTTTCTTTGATTCCCACTAAAGGGTTTCGTGAGTTTTATGAGGGCAAAGGCTTTGTTGCTCTTAAACATCACAGTAAGAAATCGAAGGGGCTTCGTGCGCCAACTTATTAGTAGAATGGATTTCAGACACGAGGGTAAATAAGCCGGTCATTGAAGTTGTAATGACGGTCAACTGCGCAACCCTGAAACCTGCCGGAAAGAAAGAACATCGCTTAAAAGATGATAATGGTATGTCCGCCACCAACAATAGAATGCTAACTTTTTTGGATAAGGAGTATGAAAATGGCTGATTTAACGACCCACTATCTTGGATTGAAACTGAGAAACCCCTTAATAGCAGGCAGTTCCGGTTTGAGCAATTCGGTCAAAGGCGTAAAAGAATTTGAAGATAACGGTGCCGGTGCTGTTGTGCTGAAATCGATTTTTGAAGAAGAGATCGTCTTCGAATACGAGGACGTGTTAAAAGAAGCACGTGAGGAAGGCATTAATCTGGAACAATTCGATTATTATGACTACCAGATTAAAGGTGAAAAACTGAATAAATACACCGGCCTGATCTCTGAATGCAAAAGCAGTGTTTCTATTCCTGTAATTGCCAGTATCAACTGTGTATATTCCCATGAATGGACAGCTTTTGCAAAACAACTCCAGGATGCGGGAGCTGATGCCCTGGAACTGAATATGTTTTTTCTGCCATCTGACTTTGCAAGAACCACAGAAGAAAAAGAGAGGGCTTATTTTCAAATAATCGAAAACGTGAAAAAGACCGTCAGCATCCCGATCGCATTAAAGATCAGCTATTATTTCTCCAACCTGGGTCCGATGATTCAGCAGCTTTCCGAAACCGGTATCGCAGGGCTGGTGTTGTTCAATCGCTTCTACAGCCCTGATTTCGATATTGACAAACTTGAAGTCGTTTCTTCCAATGTATTCAGTAACCCGTCCGATCTGCACCTGTCGCTGCGCTGGATCGCAATCATGGCCGAACGTGTCAGCTGTGATCTGGCTGCCTCAACCGGTGTTCACGACGGAAATGCGCTCATCAAACAGATCTTGGCCGGTGCCAATGCCGTGCAGGTCGTTTCATCTTTGTACAAAAACGGCAAAGGGCAAATCAAAACGATGCTCAGCATCCTGGAAAAGTGGATGACCAGGAAAGGCTTTAACAGCCTGTCCGATTTCAGGGGCAAAATGAGCCAGGCCAAGAGCAGCAATCCTGCCGCCTATGAGAGAGTTCAGTTTATGCGGTATTTTGGCGGGGTGAATTAAATTACTGCATCATCCCGGGAACGATCCTGTCTTATTCAACGCCGTAGGCGAATTTGCACGTAAATCTGATGTCACTAAAGTATCTGGAGAAGAACTGGAGGATTTAATTGCTTTTATCAATAAGCTCATATTTGAAGAGGAGTCTCGAATTTACCATTGTCTGTGAGATATGCGGTAGTAATGAGTAGCTCAACGAGTCGCTTCACCTGACCTGTAGCTCGTTGCGCTCCATAGCGGCAGGTTGCTTCTTCTTGTACTGCCCTTAGTTATAGAAGAATGCATTATTTTTCAACCGCAAAAACAGATCACTTGAGGGAGGCTTTTAAATGGCCTTACGATTGGCAGAGATTTTTCTCCCAGAAAAGAGTTACGAACTGCTTGCGGAACTCAAAAGCCAATTTAGTATCATCGATGCCTATTATTCATGTGAAGATGACCGGGGAAAATTGAAACTGCTTCTTGAAGCTGAATCGTCGGAGCCTGTTTTTGACTACCTAGAGAAACGCTATGGTCACCAAGAAGGATTTCGTATTATCATTGTCCCTGTGGAAGCTGTTATTCCGCGCTTGAAAGACGATGAGAATACAGATAAAGAGGAGACGAAAACGCCAATCAAAATAGGCTCCAAAAGGATATACCGCGAGGAGCTATACGAGGATATCAAAAGCATCGCGTCAGCCAGCCGTACATTTTATCTAATGGTATCTTTGGCATCCTGTGTGGCTGCCATCGGACTTTTACGGGACAACGTGGCGATTATTATTGGTGCGATGGTACTTGCACCCCTATTGGGGCCCAATATGGGAATGGCCTTTGCAGCGACGCTGGGCGATCCGAAATTAGCTAAAAAATCATTACAAACTATTGTCGAAGGATCGGCCTTAGCCCTCTTTATTGCAGTGTGCGTTGGATGGTTTGCCACAGTAGATCTTGATAATCCGGAAATTGCCTCACGAATAAATGTAAGCTATGCGGACATTGTGCTTGCCTCAGCATCAGGGGCTGCGGGAGCGTTATCCTTTACCGCCGGTGTTTCCGGCTCCCTGATTGGTGTAATGGTAGCGGTGGCGCTGTTGCCTCCCCTTATGGTATTTGGCCTTCTTCTGGGAGGGGGCTATATCCATGAAAGCCTCAACGCCTTTCTAATATTTGCCACCAATATCGTATGCTTGAATATTTCCGGCGTCGTCATGTTTCTGTTCCAGGGTATCCGTCCCAACAGCTGGTGGGAGAAGAAGCGCGCTAAAAAACAGACTCGGATCGCGATTGCCGTCTGGATGTCACTACTGGCAGTATTGGTACTTTTGATAAAATTAAATGTACAGTAGGAAAGTCCTTGCCTAATACCTCATTGGTCTGTCGTTTCTGTCAAATGTCCAAAATCCAAATACCAATTCGGAACTATGGCAATGGGTATATCGTTTATTCTTATCTCATCATACAAGATAACAACCCTTGGATGTCCACTATAAATATTATAATCAGTAAAACGGTAACGGTGAGATCCCCCAACACGACCCGCTTTGAGGCGGACCGCAATTTCAAGGATACCTGGAATGGCGCCATCGGCGCTCGTTACCGCTTTGCGCAGCCCTGGCTGTGGTCGGTGGGTTTCGCCTATGGCAGCTCGCCAGTCGACGATAAGGATCGTACTGTAGAAATGCCGATGGATCGCCAGGAACCGGCCTACAGTACGACTGGAATGAGAACGTCACCGTGGGGGTGGCGCCTACACCTATATTGACCTCGGTGATGCCGAGATCGACCAGCAGGGCGGGCCGATGCAATATCAAAAGTATCAAAACCCAATTAGAATTTTATAAATTACCTATAGAACACGACTCTAAAAAGGAGGTTATGATGAAATATATTAATCATAAGGCAACGAGATGGATAATCGCTGTTTTGGCCTGTGTTGCACTCACCGCAGGTTGTGCCCGTCACAAAAGCCAGAGCACGGCGACCGTCGTACCGGAAATACGGCCCGGGATTCTGGCAGGATATTTAAAGCCAGAGGCGCTTCCCCACAGCTTAAAACTCCTTCCGCCACCCCCTACTGAAGGCTCGACTGCGTCCGCGCTCGATGGGGAAGTGAGCCGAAAAAGCCTCTCTCTGCGTGACACGCCGCGCTGGGAGTTTGCAACTGCCGACGCAAACTTGAAGTTTCCGGATGCAGCCAGAACCTTTTCGTGTGCGCTGGGCGTACCCGTAAACGAAAAAGATACCCCCCATCTTTACATGCTGCTGCGACGGACGCTCGCCGATGCGGGACTTTCCACCTATACAGCGAAGAATCATTACCAGAGAAAAAGGCCGTTCGTTTTGAATAAGAAACCGATCTGCACACCGAATGACAAAGAATTCTTGGTAAACGATGGTTCCTACCCGTCCGGGCATACCGCCATCGGTTGGGCCTGGGCGCTCATCTTGACTGAGATCGCCCCCGAGCAGGCGGATGCGATTTTAGCCCGCGGCCGGGCTTTCGGTGAAAGCCGGATTGTCTGTAATGTCCATTGGTACAGCGATGTGGTCGAAGGTCGTTTCATGGGAGCAGCCGCCGTCGCGCGCCTGCATGCCGATCCTGCATTCCAGGCCGAGCTTGAGGTCGCGAAAGCCGAGCTTGCAAGCCTTCGTGCCAAAGGTCTTAAGCCAACGCGCGACTGCCAAGCCGAGGCCGATGCACTGGCTCACGTTCCTTTTTAGGTGCCTTGAACCGTGGATGCGATTGGTTTCTGCCAGGTCTGACGGCAACATTTCAGTACAACCTCGACGTCAACCTTGAACCTTTGAACCGCAAACCCATAAACGCTTGCAATGTATCAAGGGAATTAAGACCATGAAATTCAGCAAATTAACGGTTCATCACACGATTATATTGCCCATCGCGGCGCTTGTCGTCATCAATGCGAGTGCCAAAAAGGAGCTTCGGTAGAAACCACCCCAACCCGTCCAAAGGATGATTTTTCTATAGAAAGTGCGACCGCTTTGCTCAAACCGCCGAATACGGTTAGTCCACGGGCGACGCTGCAAAGCTTTATAGAAAATATGAACCGCGCCTATGGCTTGCTGATGATGCATTCCGGGTCGGCGACTTTATAGAAATTGCCGGCATCAGGGGCATGGTAGAGCATATCTCCTTGCGCTCGTTAAGGCTTCGCAGTCCCCGGGGCCCGGTCCATACCATTCCCTTCGGAACTATCGGTACGGTCACCAATAACAGCCGTGATTATATCATTACCAAGCTTGATTT
>JASFJP010000367.1:0-5206 GCA_050121225.1 Desulfobacterales bacterium | reverse complement strand
TGCAGCGAGCTTCCTCAAAATGGCAGTGTTCTCAGTGATCAGCAAATACAGATGATACGGAAGTTTTCAAACCAATTTGACGAAAATATCACGTTAGCTGATGCAGCAGGAGAAGAAAAATGAAAGATGATCGGATCAAAACCCTCTGGAACAAGGGCGTCCAACTAATGATGGAGCAATATACCTGAGCTGAAGCTATCCTTCAGGTTTTGAGGGAAGATACTGGTTGGGATGCCACACCATATCAATGGGCAACAGCAGGTTATATGGGGGCCATTAATTCAGGCAAGACAATTTGCGGTGTACTTTTTGGTGGTTCGATCTATTTAGGATTTCTCAATGGGATAAACGCAACCAATGCACCTGCGCTAAAAGATAAAAAAAGGTTAAAAGCAATCCAATCCGTCAATGAACTGTTCAACGGTTTCATCAATCGTTTTGGTGAAACTGATTGTACGACTTTAACAGGTTGTGATTGGAGCAAGAAGGAAGATATAAAACGATATCTCAAAGATCAGATTTACAAAGACACCTGTTTCCATCAATTTGAATATGTTGTTGAAAAATGCATGACTGAAAAATCATCTTTGGTTTTCAGTTGAATACATTTCCAACATCTCAATCCGAAAATTATCCAAACTTCCCAATAACATCATGCCGGATCCGATCACTCATGTCAGTATCTCTTTTATTTTTGCAAGACAATGGTTTAAAGAACAAAAACTTCTATTTGTTCTGGCCGCACTCTCGCCGGACATCGACGTGGCTGTCGGCGGCGCCTATCTACTTTTAACCGGGCCGTGGCCGACGTCACTTGCCGATTTCGCCCATAGAAGCATGATCTTTCATCCGAGCTTGACTGCAGCGATCTGGTTCATCCCGATTTATAGCGCGCTTTTGGCATGGGGATTTCGTAGAATTGACGAAAAAGCGGCGACGAGTCAATTCAGCCGCGTGTATAAGGTTGTGTTAGCCGGAGCCTTTTTGCATATCGGACTCGATTTGTTGCAACCTGGCAACCGGCTTTTGTGGCCCCTCGAAGTGACGTTTGGGTTCGACGTTTTACCATATTCGCCGGCTGGACGTATCTGGACGATGATTGTTGCAATTGGCCTGCTGATAGTGTATTCCGTGGCGGTTTTCGGATTCAAGAGATCTCGGTAGCGTCTGGATACCTGCCCGAAAGGAGCGCGGTAATCCTGCTCCTCGTTGAAAAATATAGCATCCTGAAGCTAATAACGGTTTGATTCACCGATAATATCAGCGGAAAAAATACGCAATATGATATTTTCCCGGCCGATCATGTGCCGGAAGACGGCACGATCCGGCACACGATACTGCCGATGAGTACCTCGATTTTGATTTTTACGGGTATGCAGGAACGGTCTGTTTTAAACCACAGAGTGAATTGAGCGTCCTGATTTTCTTCAAAAAAGCCCTCGATGTCTTTCATATCCGGTTTCATTACGTAAGTCTCGTAATACTCCCCGTGAAGTTTGACCCGTTCTCTGCCCAATAATGAAAGTCGACCGACTACGCATTTTTTCCCATCCGTTACGGGTCGCTCGAATTCAGTGACTTCATTGTAGTCTACTGTGCGGGAATAATAGAAAATCCCTAACGGATCCAGCGTACCCGGGAGGATCTTTGTGTCCTTTTCCTGTTTGCCGAAGCTCAAATAGACAGCTTTGTGGTTTTCCCAGTCGAAGGTAACCACCACATCTTTGTAGTTGCCCCGCTCCAAGTGTTTCTTTTTGTAGAGAACAGACCGATTCATTTCCATGTCCGTGAAAGCCTCAATTTCGCTTCGTACCTTGTAAATCATGTCGATAAAGGGTGTCGTGCGGGTCTTTAACCGGAAATGGCGAACCAACTGCCCGTCGACAGTCGTGTTCGGCAACACTTCCATGACCGTCTCTCCAACCTTTATGAACCCCCAGTAAATGTGAAACAACAGGTATTCCCCTATCTGAAAAGGAAGCGCTTTCTGTTCGGCATCAACCCTGGGAAGCAAGATAAATAAATTTAGCAAATAAACAAATATCAAGATCCATGCTGTAAAAACCACCATCCGGAGGCAGCGTTTTTTTAGTATGTTGTTCATGCTTGTCAGAGATTGTGAATGACTAAACGTAAATGAGAACATGCGCCTTCGATTCTGGAAACTACTGATTTACCGTACAAGATATTTCTTTTGATGGTGCACTCTCCCCGGATTTATTGCCCGCAGTTATTACGAAGTAGCAGGTAGTTTCGGCCTCCAGGTCTTTTATCGAAACCGGACTGGTCGCCTTTTCTATCCTTTTACCATTGCTTTTTTACAGCATTACCATCAAATCCACCCTTTCTTTCATTAAATTTGAAGGAAATCATCAGCCCACCAAAGACCGAGCTAGTTCTAAAGCCTTGTTCTTGACCTCTGCCGATAACTCGGCAGGTACACTGCACTCACCCACGTACAATTCACCAGTTTTTCTGGCCAACAAAAAATCCACAATCCGATTAAAGGCCGTAAAAATACCTTCAGCATTTTCCTCATAGGCGTCAGCACCCGTGACCAAGAGGCCGATGCGTTTTCCTTCCATCAGAGAAGTATGCCCCGGTTTGTGGTAGTTGGTTACCAGGGAGTAGCCCCGGTCAATAAGAGCCTTGATTTGGGCCGGAAAGCCCCAGAAATAAATCGGCGAAGCGAACAGGGTCACCTCGGATGAGATCATTTTTTCCATGATATCTATAGCGTCGTCATTTTGGACACACGCGATCTCATCGGGATTCTCCCGGCATTTGGCACACCCCAGGCAGCCCTTGATAGACTTGTTGTTGAGGTAGATCCGTTCCGCATCGTGGCCTAATGATTCGAGTTCTTCCTCTACCCATCCCAGAACAGTTGCGGTATTGCCTTTCTTTTTGGCGCTGCCCAAAAGAGTGGTGATTTGCATCATCGATTCTCCTATGTGATTTTTAAGAATTTGTGCTTTTTATCATGTTGACCAACTAAAGCTTGTTTGACAAGCCCGCATTTAGATAGATGATCATGGACCTTGCTACTTAGATTTATAAATTCACAAGTCATTCCTACTTAAGGTTTAATCATTTCCATCGATGAGAATTGCTGCGCCTTTTTGATAAACAAGCTATCAAAAGTAGCAAAACTTGAACATCTCCTACTGGATGCCAGATGCAAAGCATCAGCAAAGTTAAGTTTATTTTCATACCATGAAATTGCCTGATAAATGCTATCAGGATCTTCGACACTCACATTTGGCAGCCCAAGTAGTTTCTGAAATCCTAAAATGATGTTCGATCTACTAATTTTATAAGCGTGTCGAAGAACCGATTCTGTCTCCAAAAGCACTGTTTTAAGGATAAATATATTATCACTTTTTAATAATTTTACAGCCCGATGTGCCTGAGTAGGATCGTCATTCGTGAGTATTCTCACCAATAAATTGGTATCCACAGCAATCATATATTCTCCCGTGCTCCCTTGGCGATTGCAACCTCCATTTCTTTTAATGATTTCTTAGGACCTTTATAGCCAACGCAACCCAAAAGGTCATCTGCCTTGGTTTCTAAGTAAGGTGTCAGAGGTTTTAGCTTGATGCCGTCTCCGGTGTCTTCAACCAAAAATTCAAGTCCTGGTTCCCAGCCATGCGCTGCTCGGACCTGTTTCGGTATAACGATTTGGCCTTTGTTGGATAGTCGAGTTGTTTCCATATTTTCTCCATTTATCGGTAAGACATGGGTAAGATTAATTTAACGCGAATAGATGGATTACGCAACAAGGAATTTCGGACTCGACAATTTCAAGGCTAGATTATCAAGAGACAACCTTTTACTTCAGCGATAAAAAAAGGTCGCTGGGTTCTCCGATGACCTTATTTTCTCTCCTCCGCCGCCAAAGGTACCTGTGATGTGTCATTGTTTGTCAGAAACAATCGCTTTAAGTTGCGAAGATTTATAATCTACGCTATGCTATCCTGATTGAATTTGAAATGATTACAAATGATAATTAACTTTTTAACCCCTTACCTTAAAAGGAGGAAACTATGGCGACACGTAAAGCAACTGCCAGATGGCATGGCACATTGAAAGAAGGCAATGGCGTAATGAAATATGGAGAAGTTGAAGGCCCTTTTACATTTGCATCGCGTTTTGAAGAGGGCAAAGGCACAAATCCTGAAGAGCTTGTTGGGGCTGCCCATTCTGGATGCTTTTCAATGTACCTTGCCGCTATCATGAGTGCAGATAATTTTCCGCCTACAAGCGTACAGACAACGGCTTCAATTCATTTGGGCGAAGATGACGGCCCGAAGATTACCAGTATTGACCTAGATTGTGAAGCAGAGGTCCCCGGCCTGGATGCTGATAAATTTGCTCAATATGCTCAAACAGCCAAGGAGAAATGCCCAATTTCAAGACTTTTTGCCGGTACAGAAATCAATCTTTCAGCGAAATTGATCGGATGATCTTTAGCTGTTCATCTTATACCGCTCCTGAAACATTAAGCTACAAAACGATAAAGTCTGCGAGAAATCGCGTTTCACCCTCCCAATCTGGGCAGTGGGGGGGTGTCCCACCTTGGAAAAAATAGTAATAGCAAATAGGAGACAGCGGATTATCACGTGATGTCCCGGACTGCCCTGGACGGTTTTCCATAACTTAAACCCGTTACGCGCCGGTATCGTGAGCCGGCCGGGCCGGAAATATATCGCTGGAATTCCCTTGTTTGCCAAAGTTGGTAATAATCATTGTCCTGCCTAAAAAAGCGTCATGTTCTGAACGAAAGCCTTTCACATCTGCAACAAAAAAGGCCGCCAGTTTTACTGGCGACCTTATTATGTAGATGGCGTCCCCAAGGGTACCTGCAGAGTATCATTGTTTGTCAGAGTCGATCATCTTGAGTTGGGATGGTTTAATATCCCCTACCCTATCCTGATTGAATTTACCCCTTAGTTGCATAAACAACATGGCAAAGGGTGTATAATGATTTGCAATTATTGACGATATCATAGCAAAATGACTACTTTTTGGATACTTCCATTGGTGAATTCGAAGGATGGAGTCTTTTTTGCCATGTTGTTTACCCAGGGGGAAAGCCGGAGGACTTCAGATCCTGCGTTGTTGCGGGTTCGAAGTAAAGAACTACGACTCACCCTCAAACGCCTTGACTCTGAAGCCCTCCGACTTTTGCAACGTTAGGGTT
>JASFJP010000366.1:0-5257 GCA_050121225.1 Desulfobacterales bacterium | reverse complement strand
CACGCTACCCGATGCGGATGTGATGGCCGGGGTATTTTCAAATATATCGACGCTATCCGGGGATATCCTAAAGGAGAAGGCTGATAACTATTTCACGATTATGAAAACCCGATACGGCAATCAGAAATATGATTCTAAAAAGTGGCCCTCCGATATATTTGAAGAAAAAGGCCCCTGGCTCAATATGAACAACGAAGAAATTAAAGCCCTGCTAGCGAGAGAATATATGAAACTTATCCTGGGGAAAACCCAAGGGAAGGAAGTCGCTGCGCTGCTGGATTTAAAACCTTGAGATGGTAATAGATGGATCGTAATTTTAATGATAATTGTAAACATAACGGGTATAATTTTTTATCAGCAAATCAGGGATGGGTCGTCATATGATTAAAGAGCCCGTTGTGATCGTCACTGGCGCTTCGCGGGGGCTGGGTGCCGCCACGGCACGCTGGTTGGCGCAGGTCGGCGCAGCAGTAACTCTAGTCGCCCGGTCTGAAAAAATGCTTGAAAAAGTAAGCGGCGATGTTGATCGTCTGGGCGGTCGTCCTTTGCGGATTACAGCCGATGTTACCGACCCGGATGCATGCGGCAACGCGGTAAAGATGACCTTGAACAAATTCGGCAAGATCGATGCTCTGGTGAATAATGCCGGAACCGTTCAGCCCATCGCCACCATCGCCCAGACGGATCCCAGTAGTTGGCGATATAATATTGAAGTCAATCTGCTCGGACCATTTTATCTGGTACACTATGCCGTCTCAGAACTGCGCAAGCAGAACGGGCGAATCGTCAATGTGAGCAGCGGCGCTGCCAATCTGGCGCTTGAAACCATCAGCGCCTATTGCACCGGCAAGGCCGCACTGAACCATTTTACCCGGGTATTGGCCGAGGAAGAACCGAGAGTGACGACGATGACCGTACGGCCGGGCGTTGTTGATACCGACATGCAGGGTTATATACGTGAAGCAGGTCGCAACGCCATGTCTGTTGAACAGATAGATTACTACCAAAATCTCAAAGACAATGGAGTTCTTGAGCCTCCCGACGTTCCCGCCCGTTCCATCGCCTGGCTGGCGCTGTATGCCCCTCGGGAGTTCAGCGGCAGGTTTCTTGATTACGATGATCCATCTGTTAGCCGACCGGCCAAAGAGTTTTTCGGGGAAAGTTTGGAATGAATATACCGGTTGTCATAAATATGTTCCGTTTGAACCAGATCAATAACAGGGGAAGATATTTTTGTATAATCATCCAAGGCTGTCGTCGTTTATGACAACCGCTATGTTTCTTTTTTTATGCTAAAAAATATATGCTTTTTGCAAAGGATGTGGCCCCTAACAATCTATGCCACGATCATAATTATCCATTATCTGCAAAAAGCGACCATCGAAGTGCTTGCAAACATTTTCCCGGGTAGGTTCTAATCCAGCGGCTACATGGCTGTACCCTCAACCAAATGCTTTTGAGCGGTGCCGACCAAGAGCTCGGTTGTAATGCACTTGGTGAATCAGAGCGTAAAGAAATTGAAACTGTCTGAGTCCCGAGCGCAGCGAGGTCGAGTTTTTCAATTTCAGCGACATGAGCTTTGTGCTTATCAAAAATCGGCACACCGGATGAGAAAAAAACCCCAAAACCACGGCAGGCTTTTTAGCGTTTAAAGATCCGATTGATCATATTGCTTTTCAAATTTCGTGTTTTCGTGATGAGTATATCGTTTTTGGGCTTCGCCGTTTAATTGTAACAAAACGGAAATTATCGATTTGCAATGTCGCTAATTACGGAAACGAGATCCATATAGTTGTGCTGCAGCTCTGCTTGCAAATCAGGTTTAATTCCCGAGGAATAATCTATCCCGAACCTTAAGTTGATGGCGATATTCTTGCTTCGACAATAGCTGCCCAACGACGCTTTGGTCATGCTACCGATCAGAAAGGCACCACTTCCCGCGCCCCATTCAAAATGCGGGCCGTCTCCGCCGCTGTCTCCCATCAAAATAATTTTTTCTGGGGAAACACCTAAAGAACCGACAACTGCGCTGGTATTCTTGCTCTTGTCCTGAGTTTCGAAGAGGTCATAAATGGTTCGGGGATCACTTGGTTTTTTCGGATAACGAATCATGGGGTGTGCTGAAATGATAGGAATGACGGGCAATAAACCTTTGGCAAAAATCCTCTGAAAATATCCGATCATACCAGTAGAGTTGATCATAAAAAGGATATGGTTGCTGCAACACCATTCAATTAGATCCGCAACGCCTGTATACGTCACAAAGGAAGCATCGAGATAGGCGTCCATTTGGTCTTCGGTGACCGGACCCGGGAGCATATCTCGGATTTGTTCGGAAGCCAGCCCGAGGGAAATCCGATTGCCGGTATACTGTCTAAACACCTGAGTTAAGCGGGGTTTCAATTCCGGAAAGTTATAGGAGAGGAAATCAAACGGCCCGCAGGGTGCCAGACATTCACTCCAATCTGAGGAAACGATTGCCTTGTAATGGAAGCTCATGTTAATCAGGGAAGGGAGACGATCCGGTCATTGACACATATCTCTTCATTTCTTCCAGAACCACGGTAGTCGGAATCCGCCTTATAGCTGACTGTGATGCGGCCGGACCTACTTTTAACCGGCAGCGTGCGCCCTTGCATCAACCATCCTCTGTAAATTATCCGGCGTGTTGGATTCCCGTCACGGTCCATATCCCGCACGTAAAGGTAGATATTGTCCTGGCTGGCTCTGATCTGGCAGGTTTGCTCTTGAGCCCCGGCTTCAACGGGGGCAAACATTTCAATGACAATAGTGATTGCTAACGTGCTTAATAGCGCCGAAAAATGAATTGATTTCATTTTTTTCTTTTGCCCTTTACCTGGGAGAAAGTTTCCGTATTATACCACAAAAAATAGGAAATTAAACTACAAAGCGTGAATATACCAATTGTCATAAATATGTTCCTTTTGGTCCAGATCAATTACATGCGAATATTTTCATATATAATCATCCATGGTTATCGTAATCTATGACAACCGCTATCGGAACGTTATTCTGACAAACACCTCTAATATAGTAATGATATTGCATCAAAAAGCAACTGATTTTCCCAGTGATGGATTGGGCGTATTAACTTCCGCTTCACTGTAATACCTCAAATGAGCGTAAATAAAAGGAAGCAGTTAACTAATTTTTTGAAAATAGTACAGATGGTTATAATAGAATAATTTCGTGGATTTCATCTACCATAAAGATGAAAGATGTCTATTTTAAGCTTCATTTTATTTACCCCGCGGGAAAGCCGATGCCGCCCCATCTTCTTCGTTGCCAAGGGCTCGCGGTAGACGATTACAGCTTCGCCATTGGACGCCTTAAAGCTGGGGCACCCTCGACTTTCGCTAATTTAGGTAATCCATTTTTCCCCATCCAAGATGTCAAAGTAAAATTTAGAATGCGCTCTTTACTTTCCCAGGTCAATAATGCGGTCGGCCTGCCGGGCAACCCTTTCCAGCCAAGCTGTGTCATTTTTCAAGTGCAATTCCGCCAGACTATTAAACTCCCGGGCTTCTGTAAGATTTTTTTTCATCAACCAGGCCTCGGCAAGATAATAGTAGTTTTGACCATTGGCTGGATTGAGGCTGATGGCCTGTTCCAGCACCCGGATGGCGTTATCCGGTTTTCCTGCTTTCAAATTTAATCGACCCTGTTCCGTCAGTTTTAAGGACGCCTGAACGCGCGGACCGGGCTGGGGCAGCTGTTCCGGCTCGACAGGCACTTCAGGAGGAATCGATTCTCCAGACGAAACCGGTTCCTGGCTGACAATTTCTTTTTTCACACAACCGGTCATCCCGACCATCATTAACCAACATATCAGTATCGCTGCGATTTTAGTTGTCATCGAATAAGCTCTTTACTCCTTCAATCAAATCCGTCAGTCCGGATTTGCGATGCAGTGGGCATTGTTCCCCAGGTGCGTTATCCACCAAAAAATATTCTTGTGTGGGTTCCGGGCATCCCTTGGTCGCGATCAGGCCGGTGACGGAACAGACAATATGTTTCTCCACTCCCGGCGGAACCGAAAATTTTTGCCCGGATATGTGCTGCGGGATGGCATTCACCAGCTCGACCCAAATGGGCAGAGCGGCCGAAGCACCGGTAGCCATAATTGGAGCGCCATCATCGAAACCTACCCAAACCAGTGCCAGAAGATCCGGCGTGTAACCCACAAACCAGGCGTCCCTGAAATCGTTGGTGGTACCGGTTTTGCCAGCGACCGGCCACGTGATCCCCTTGCTTTTTAACGACCGTGCCGTCCCGTCTTCGACCACGGCTTGCAGCATTGAATTTATGATAAACGCTTTTGCCGGAGGAATCAATCGTTCGATTTGCAAGTACTTCTGCTTAAGGGTGTTTCTGTTTTCATCAACAACACTTTTCAACGACAGCGGAAAAGGGAAAAGCCCATCTGCTGCAAACACGCAGTAAGCACGGGCCAACTCGAGTGGTATAATTTCAAAGGCACCCAGTGCCAGAGAGGGATAGGGTTTAATCGGGGTGGAAAAGTGAAATTGGGATGTTATTTCGACAACATTGTCAAGCCCTGTTTTCATGGCAAGATCGACGGTGGCCAGATTATACGACATTTTAAGTGCATCTTTTACACTGACCGTATATTGAGTTACCGGTTCAAAATTTTGCGGCTCCCAGGGCTCGCCATCGACGGTATAGGTGTGGGGCTGATTGGCCAACAACGTGGTCGGTGTGAATTTATCCAGGCTGCTTAAATAGACAAAAGGCTTGAACGCGCTTCCCGGTTGGCGCTTTGCCTGAACAATCCTGTTGAACTGACTGGCACTGTAATTGCGGCCGCCGACCATGGCCAGAATGTAGCCGGTTCTGGATTGCATGACAACTATCGCGCCTTGGAGTTTCTGATCCGGCCCCTTTCGTTTCAACGCCGGATTTTGACGTTCCAGATCTGCAAGACCTTTCTCCAGGGCGTTTTCAGCCGCCGACTGCACCTGAGTGTCCAATGTGGTGTAAATGGAGAGCCCCAAACTGGTGAGATCTTCAGGACGATACAGAGTTTTCAGTTGCTGCGCAAGGTAATCGATAAAATACGGTGCCTTTTTCCCGTGCACGGTATACCCTGCGGTTTTGACGGGTTGCCTTAGATCTGCGCGTAGCTCATCTCGCGATATCCAACCCTTATCATACATGGCCTGCAATATACTGTTTCGCCTGCTGCGACAGCGTTCGCTATCTTGGTAGGGCGAAT
>JASFJP010000365.1:0-5286 GCA_050121225.1 Desulfobacterales bacterium | reverse complement strand
AACCGGAGCGCCCGCCATATGAAATGATCCCGGCCAACTGCAAATTTTTCTCCGGAAGCATATCACTGAATTTTTTTTTCTCACTCGCTATGCTGACAGACCTGATCCAATCATTTGATTTTAAATAGAGCTCTTCCAATATGGGCTCATGCCCTCGCAAAAGACCCTGGGGATCATAAATCCGAACGGGGTCTTTAGATTCGGTTATATATACGATGGCTGCCCGGCTTGGACCAGAGAAGTGGGATAGTCCATCGCATAGGCCGTCGATGGAATCCGCAATACACTTGCATACAAAGTTTTCGCTAACCATTGACGTTTCCGAATAAAAGAATAAAGATAGCGTTTATCATTATGAGAGTTTGAGGTCTGCACCTTACGGGTTGTATGGTAACCAGTTAATGGCTCTAGTTTTTACAAGACTGTTTACAATTTATCAAGAGTCCGGGCCTATATTTGTGATTTTGTTTGAAGCAGCTGAGAGAGAAACCTTATGAAGAAAAAAACCGCCAAATGGGATACGCTTGAGACGATACTGAGTGAGGCATGGGCGATGCTTGGGCGAGGCGTTTCAGATTTCAATGATCCATTTCATTGGCCTGTCCTGGCAACCAACGCAAAGGGTGGTATCAATTTGCGCACGGTTATCTTGAGACAGTTTACACTGCCCGAGAGGGTTCTGGTATGTCACACAGATGCTCGAGCAGAGAAAGTTCAGGAAATATCCAAATCCGCTAACGTCAGTTGGCTTTTTTATCATCCCCAAAAAAAGGTTCAACTGAGAATATCGGGACAAGCAACACTACACGCAAATGATCAAATTGCTGAGGACCAATGGGCGGCTACAAGAATCACCAGCCGCCTCAACTACTGTGCAGCGGAGCCTCCCGGTACCCCTGTTAATATGCCGTCGTACGGATTGCCTGATTTATTACTCAAGAAAGTTCCTTCGCTTTTAGAAAGTGAGAGATATCGTAATAATTTTATGGTAATAGCGTGTCGAATTGATTCTATGGATTGGCTGATGTTGGGAGCACTCGGGAATCGGCGAGCCCGATTTGATTGGGATGAAAAGGGATCGCATGCGACCTGGTTGATCCCTTGAAAAAAATCTGTTCGTTTGATGGTATCATCTCGTAGAGTGATAATGCCATCTGAAGAATAAGCCATCCGTCTAAAGCGATCCATTTGAAGGCCTGACCCTTTTTGCGCTTAATCTAAAACATTGTTAGCATTCAGGAGATATTAATGCATGATACGTGCCTTTCTCTTTGCAATCGGTGGCTACTTTTCGGACATCATTTGATCAAAGGTCTCAACTGTAACTGCCGGGCATGTGGTAAATGAGATACCAGTGAGTCGGTTCAATGCTACCGACGCCTTAATTGCAATTTCAACGTCCGGTAATTTCACGCAAAACAATAAATCATATTCTCCGAGTAGGGCGTGCATGGCCTGGACTTCCCCGCCCAGCTTTTTAATTTCGCTAACAACCTGCTGGGTTCTTTCAATACTCATTTCTTTGATCGCGTCACAAGTGTAATTGCCGAACATAAAAAACGTTGCCATTGGAGTGCCTCCTTTATCGATTTTGCTTTATAGGCAAATGAATGATTGACAGTAGATCCGCAGTGCCGTTTTAGAAGATCAGAAAACGATACAATATCCCCTACCTGAGCCATAAACAGAAACCCCATCTCTCAATCTGAGACACAGGGTTCTTAGAATTAACAGCATGGCTACCTCTTTGCTGGGGTTAGCACACAATCACTTGAGATCACAAAATATCAAAGAACACTTTTTCAAGTCAATAGATTTGACAAAAAGGGTTGGAAAACCTTGTGACGGCGGATTCCACAATAATAAACCATAGCGCATCCGCAGATTCATTGATAAAAAAAATCAACCACAGCGCCGAAATAGATTCCAAATTCAGTTGATTAGCCTCCGGATTGTATTTTTATTGTGCGGGGATATAGGGTATTTCTTCTCCCCACCAATTTTGATCCTCGGATTTTTTTAAATCTTCCTTTGTGGGATTCTTATATCCATACCAGCTAAAAAACATATGATCATTGGTTTTATATATCGTATCATGCTTATACCATTCAGCCGTGCAGCCGGTTACAAAAAATGCCATGATGAGCACAAAAAGAATTTTTTTCATTTTCGATTCTCCTTTATCTAAAAATTAATGAGTCTCCTTAAAGTTCCGCCTCGAGCCGTACAGGGAAGGAACAAACAGACGCGCATTATTGCAAAAAGCAATAATTGTACCATCTATTAATATACATACATATCGATCAGTTAGACTAATTTATGGGTGATTTCGAACGCTGTTTTATGAAATTTGTTAACTAAAATTATGAAGGACACGTAATAATTTGAGTGTGAGGGAATAAGGGGAGAAGGTTTTTTCGCGCACCAATGAGTTTAACTCTGCAGGGGCTATTTTATTATCCTCTTTTCTGCGTGTATTCTCCGCAGTTCTTTTTCTAAGATTGAAACTGTTTGAATGCGATGGTTAAGTTTCCGCTATTCCTGTGCTTCCCACTCCAATCTGTGTTATGGCTATTTTGTTTTCATCGAAACAGACCGCCACATCTGATTCAGGATTTCGTGGACGTTCATGGATGCTGCCATCGTAGATATAATTGTTTTCTTTTTTACGATAATCATATTTATGGGGGTTGATATCCAATTTGCAGAATTTGCACGTTTTTTTGGAACTAATAGCGAGCGGATAAGGCAAGTTGACATTCCAAAAATATGACGGCTGGAGATCTAGACCCATCAGCATTTTTAAGACTGCTTCGGCATGGAACCCGGTTTTCTCCCAGTTAATCGGCTGATTTTTGGCAATATACTGCGAAATTGCAATGGCGCGATATCCTAATATTGCCGCCTCTCGTGCTGCTGCGACGGTACCTGAGTTATAAACATCAGAGCCAAGGTTTGCCCCTGCGTTAATTCCTGAGACCAACCAGGCGGCATCAGGTGCAATTCGTTTAAGCGCAATGCGAGAACAATCCGCCGGGGTGCCGTCAACGCTATAACGATTCTTTTCCATCTCAGATACGTGAATTGGAGTTCGAGTGGTAACTCTATGAGAGATTCCGGATTGAGGCTGTTTGGGTGCGACGATGACAATCTGGCCAGCCTCTCGAAAACAATTTAAAAGTGTTTGAAGCCCCGGTGCATCGATTCCATCATCGTTTGTCAGGACTATTTTCAAACCGATTGGGTCTTCCTTCTACTCAGGGAGTTGATACGTTCCGTCCAACCGCTTGATCATTTCATCATACCGTTGGTCAAGATTATCAAGTGCATCTTCAAGCGCCTGAGGGTCAATTTCACCGGATTTATATCGAATCTCGAGCAGGTTGCGTTCATTTTCATACCATCGTTCAGGATCAAAATTGTAAGTCACTGAGAAATCCTAACGCTGAGTTCTAAAACCAAGCAGCTTAATCGGCTATTTAGAGTTGGAGCGTAAGCGATGATTCAGAATTATGCAAGAAATTTTCTGCAGGATCACTTAAAAGTATCAGACTTAGTCTTCGCCGGAGCGCCTGGGATGATTATTTTAGATACATATTTAACTCACTTGCACAGGGGACAACATCATGATGGAAGATATCCTAATCAGTTTCAAGGCACTGAAGAAGCGCCGTGAGAAACTGACATATGATATCCAAACGATAGCGGCAGAACAGCTCGTGCACAGGCCCGGGCCGGACAAATGGTCGGTTTTGCAGCATTTGCAACACATCATTTGGGGCGAGCGCGCTATACGGATGTCGGAGGCGGAACTGCGCAACAATCCCGTTCGGGAGCATCTCAAGCCGGGTAAGCTGGTTGCCGTTGTAAAAGATGTCCTTGACAAGGATATTCCGGTAGACGTTCCAGACGCCAGCCTGACACCGGACGGCAAGTCGTCGCTCCCAGAGCTGCTTGAGCTCTGGAAGCAGGAGCCAGAAGGGCTAAATTTATTGCTTGAGACTGTGAGTGAGAAAAATTTCAGAAAGGTGATCTTCAGCCATCCGGCCGCCGGTCCGTTGACTCCCCTGCTTGCCCTTGAGCTGGCGTTAGCCCACTTTGATAGCCACCGCCGCCAAATCGAACTGATTTGCGGCGAAAAAGTAAAAGACGGCATGTGAAAATTCAAGTTCGTACTTCACCGTGATTGGTCACCAAGTGGAAATTTTGTCCAGGAATCATTAGGCTCAGGATTATTGCGGATATGAATATCTCTTTGTGGAAATGGGATCTCAATACCCGCTTTTTTAAGCTCATCAAATATAGCATAGTACAATGCACTGCGCACTTTCCGTCTGGCGTGTTTTTGAATATCAATCCAGAAAAGCAGTTCAAAATTGATTGAATTGTCTCCATATCCTACAAATCGAACTGCCGGCTTTTTGTAGTTCAATAGTAGAGGCTCTTTTTCAGCAACCTCCAACAATATTCGTTCCACTTCTCGCGGATCGGCATCATACGAAACACCCACGGAAAGGTCAATTCGCACATCGGGTGCAGAGAGTGAGTAATTGACAATGATGTTCGATATCAAATCGGAATTTGGCACTAGGTATTCGATATTGTCTCTGGTTCGAACCTTGGCGGCTCGCAGGTAGATATCCGTTACCATGCCTATTGTCTCGTGAATCTCTATCCAGTCGCCTTTCCTGATCTTACCCCCAAATATAATCGTGAAACCGGCAATGATGTTGGCTGCCATACTTTGCAATCCCAGTCCAATACCGATACCGATGGCACCGGCAAATACAAGCAAAAAGCGCAGATCGATCCCGACAATATTCAGTGCGATCAGGAGACCGATAGCAATTAAAAGGTACTTGAAAAATGTATTCAGGGCATAACCTAAACCGGTATCGATACCTAGTGATGGATAGACTTTGTAATCGAAATAGGCCTGCATGAGACGGGATCCAAAAACAAATCCCATAAGGATCAAAACAGCTCTGATTATAATCCAGAACGTAATCCTGGTATCTCCCATCTGCAAGACGGGAAATGACAAGATCCGCGCGAGCGGATTGAGCAGACCGAGCATGTTCAGGATAATAATAAACGTTGCAATGACGGTGGCGTAGGTTAGGATGCTTCTCAGGGCCTTGATGAGATATTGTGCGGCTTCATCTGATTTTTCGGTTTTATCTGCCCATTTCTTCAACAGGCCTTTTAGCACATGGTAAAGTACCATAATTAATACAAACGCAAGTGCCGTCGACCAAATCTTTACCAAAACGACACGCCCGAGCT
>JASFJP010000364.1:0-5296 GCA_050121225.1 Desulfobacterales bacterium | reverse complement strand
ATGGTTGCCTCCATACTGAAGCGTTTCAGATTTAAGCAGTCGGAATCCATTACTCAAATCGATTTAGTCGGAGTTCGCGACTACGAAATTTCAATCGAAGTATCCGAAGAAGATCTTCGTCGTTACGGCATTTCCTTCGATCAAGTGGTCAATGCTGTGAGATCCGGCAGCATCGACCTTCCAGGAGGCAAAATCAAAACCGAGCAAGGGGAGATCCTGATCAGAGCTAAAGGCCAGCTATACACCGGCCGAGAGTTTGAAGAAATTCCCCTGATTACGTTGAATGACGGTACGGTTGTGAAGCTCGGGCAAGTTGCGAAGGTCATCGATGGATTTGAAGATTTAGACATCAAAACGCGATTTAATGGAAAACCGGCCGCTATTGTCCAGGTAAGCCGAACCAGCGAGCAGGATATCATTGAAATCGCAACCATTGCGCGCAATTATGTGGAAAATCTAACACTGAAGGTGCCGGGAAATGTAGATTTTGCGGTTTGGGGAAACATATCAACAATGGTTGAAGACCGCATCAATTTGATGCTGCGTAACGGTCTTCAGGGTATCACACTTGTTTTTGCTGCTCTGGCTATTTTTCTAAACTTGCGTCTGGCATTTTGGGTGGCCCTCGGGATACCGATTTCTTTCATGGGGGCATTCATGGTTCTGAGCGGTTTTGATCAGACCATTAATATGATTTCGCTTTTTGCGTTCATCATGACCCTCGGCATCCTTGTGGACGATGCCATCATCGTCGGTGAAAATGTGTATTCGCACTACAGCAAGGGTAAATCCCCCGCGGCAGCGGTTGTTGACGGCTTAAAGGAAGTCGGCGGACCGGTGGTAATGGCGGTCAGCACAACGGTGGTGGCTTTTTCCCCTCTATTGTTCATTGCAGGCATTATGGGAAAATTCATCGCGGTGATGCCCATGGCCGTTATCATTATTTTGATCGTGTCCCTCGGGGAAGCTCTGATCATCCTCCCCTCTCACCTTTACCACGCACTGACTCAATCTGAGAAAAAAAAACGCAAATTTACATCCTGGCACGAGCGTCTGCGGCAAAAAACGGAATATGGCCTTCAAATGGTGATTGATCGGCTCTATTCACCGGCGATCAAGTATGTGGTTAAGAACAGATATTTTACCTTCTCTATCGGCATCGGCGTGTTGATTATCAGTCTGGGTATCATCGCCGGCGGATATGTTCCCTTTGTTTTTTTCCCCAAGGGTGAAAGTGACTGGATCGTAGCTGAAGTGGTTTATCCTTTAGGAACCCCTTTTAAAATTACGGAAGAAGCCATTGAAAGGCTCGAAAATGAATCTTTTGAACTCAATACGATTTTCTCGGAGTTCTCAGCTAGGAATGGTAAGTTGGTCAAAAACACCTTTTCGATTGTCGGGGCTATACCCCGACGAGATTGGAAACCTCCTGAGTATGGCGGTCATGTGGGACAGGTGTGGCTGGAGCTTGCCTCCTCAGAGAACCGGGAAAACTTATCGACCCATACCATTCTGAGCAAATGGCGCGACATGATCGGGGAAATCCCGGGGGTTGAAAGGTTTACCTTCGCCACCCTGGAAGGCGGTCCGGCCGGCAATCCCATCGAGGTTCAGCTTAGCGGACAAAGTTTTGATCTACTCAAGCAGGCCGCTTCTGAGTTGAAATCTGAAATTGCAACTTACCCCGGCACCTTCGATATTTCCGATAATTTCAAACCCGGTAAACAGGAGAAAAAAGTACGGGTAAAGGAAGGATCGCGATCCATAGGCGTTACGATGCGTGATCTTGCGCGCCAGATTCGTCAGGCGTTTTATGGAGAAGAAGCTTTGCGTATTCAGAGGGGTCGAGACGATGTCAAAGTCATGGTTCGATATGCAGATAAAGAACGACATAGTCTTGCCGGAATAGATGAAATGCGCATTCGTACCTTTGATAGTCAGGAAATACCGATCGAAGAAGTTGCCGAACTAACTCCCGGCAGAGCGTATTCAGTTATTAACCGGATTGATCGCAAACGCACCATCACCGTCATTTCTGATATTGACGAAACTATTGGCAATTCAAGTGTGATCGTCGCCGACCTGAAAGCCAATTTTCTGCCAAACCTTAAGGAACGCTATCCTGGTTTAACCTATGATTTTGGGGGGCAGGAAAAGAGGACCAGAGAGTCGCTTGATAGCATCAAGAGTGGCTATCTACTGGCAATAATGGGAATCTTCCTCTTACTAGCCAGTCAGTTTCGTTCCTACATCCAGCCGGTTATCATTATGATGGCCATTCCATTTGGTCTGATCGGAGCCATTTTAGGTCACCTCGTGATGGGTCTGGAATTTACAATCGTCAGCATTTTCGGAATTGTGGCCCTATCTGGAATCGTGGTCAATGATTCTCTGATTTTGATTGATTTTATCAACCGTGCATTGCGCAGTGGCGTTGAAGTCCAAGAAGCAGTTATTGACTCCGGTAAAGCCAGGTTCAGACCGGTGTTGCTAACGTCTGTGACAACTGTTGCCGGACTTTTCCCCTTGCTGTTGGAACGCAGTTTTCAGGCCCAGTTTCTGATTCCCATGGCGGTGAGCATCTGTTTCGGACTTATAGCCGCCACAGCATTAACTCTGCTTTATGTGCCCGCGCTGTTTTTAATAATTCAAGATATTACCAATATAGTCAAAAGCAGCTCTCAGACAATCCAAAAAAATCGTCCGGTGGTGAAGACCGGTGAGCATGGGGCGGCCAACAGCGGAAAGGCACTAGGGGAAAGAGAAAGAGAGAGAAACGTCAGAAATTAGCGAATTACCCTTTAAAGGAATTGAATCCCGAGGCCATAACTAGAAAAGGACTGGCCGTCATCATCATCAGATCGTTTACACCAACGGATAACGGAGTTGTAGCTCTTTTGACCGGAGGACAGCAACGGTTGATCTAATTTTATAATGACGTTGGTTCCTTTTCTAAAGGAAGCCTCCGTTTCAATACACATGCCGCTGTGGCTGAAATTTCGTATCTGAGCATAAACCCAATGGCGGGTGGACGGGATTACCAATATGGCTGTAGCGCGGACATCAAAGCGTCTGCTTTTTCTAAAATCCCGATCGATATTTGCCATTGCGGATTCTAACTCAAAGATAAAACTGGGATTTTTATGAGCGGCGGCTTTTCGTTGCCACAAAGCGCCCCTGTGCCTCTGAGCCCGCGGTTGCGTCTTGCCCTGCTTGCACAGCCGACATCCATTGCCCTTGATTCGGGATTTGATGGTGGCATTCCATTCATGGCCTTCCGGACAAAGCCACCACACTTTTTTGTCATGCGCCGCGGTCAGATTGCGTGGATTTAATCCGTCATTTTTCGATGGGTGCCACTCCTTTAGCAGTCCGGAATCGGATAGGGTCATCAGCGAATCAGTGTGAGCCGATTGCCGCTGGCGGCACAGGGGGCAGCCGCTGCCGCGGTTGCGGTTGTAAATCACCGCCTGCCATTCATGGCCCTGCGGGCACAGCCACCAGACCTTTTTGCCTGAACCCGGCGTGACATCCATCGGCCTGAGTTCGCCGTTTTTGGTGGGATGCCATTCCTTTATCAAACCCGGATTTTTTACAAAAAGATTATAGTTGTCTGTTATTCGTGCCATACTGGGGTTACTGTAATATATAAATAAAAGTCGAAACGTTTCTGAGCAGCGCAACCACTTCAGTTGCGTGGATAGGTTCAGAGGAAAAGCAATAGTAGAAGCAACAGTTAACAGCAGCGGTCCGCATCAAGTGGGAACTCAAGCTTTGAATTGAACCATACCCTGTATTGCTTACATTAATTGGCCTTTGGATGTCAAGGAGGAATTAGTGTCTGAGTTGTCGTAGAAGATGATTGATTTTATGAGTGAGGTCAATTTTTCGGGGTCATGACGCACAATCTCATCTGAAGTATCAACCAAATCGCCGGCATAGACCATGCGATTACCAAGCCATTTTTCAGATTTATCAACTTCAATAAAATCTGCTTGTACATTCGTGTATTTTTCTAACAGGGATTTGCTCGGCTTTCTCACATTGCAGATTATTCCATCAACGGGGCGCTCAAGATAATTCTCAATTGTTCGAACGAAGTCATGCCATTTATAGTTGTGCGTTTCACCAAATTTGGTCATGATGTTCATAATATAAAGAATTTTGGCTTTCGTATTTTGGATCGCCTCTTTTATTCCCGGTACAATCAGATTAGCAAGGATACTTGTAAATAAATCGCCGGGTCCTATGAGGATATAATCGGCATTATTTATGGCCTCGATGACAGGGGGATAAACTGTAATTGAATTGTTATAGTGGGGAACCAGAAATAGATCATTGATCTGTTCCCTTTGCAGACTTTGTGGTATATCTATCGCTGATTCCCCATAGATCCGTGTTCCATCCGCCAGTTCAGCGACCAAGGTTGCTTTGTTTGTCGTTCCCGGTAATACCCTACCTCGGACCTCGAGAATTTCTGATAACGATTTAATAGCAGAGGGAAAACTTCCAGTGTAACGAGAGAGCATTGTGAGCAGCATGTTTCCCGCTTTATGTCCTTTTAACCGTCGATCGCCTTTTAGCCTTTTTAGTAGAATTTTTTGCGCAACATCACGGAAGGGGGAAAGAGCAACGATACATTTCAGTGCATCACCCGGGGGCAAAATACCGAGTTCGTCTCTCAATCTACCGGTGCTGCCGCCGTTGTCGACCATGGAGACGACCGACGTGATATCGATTCCCTTTAGATCTCTTAAACCTGACAGAAGTACATATTGCCCGCTACCTCCGCCTATGGTCAGTATCTTATATGGCTCAGCATTCATTAAAATTAATTCCCGAAATTCACTCTTTGTTATTCTAAAAGCTTAGTCGGTTTTCTGATAAAAACATTAAGAAAATATTCTACCAATGTGAAAATTGCAAGGATTAAGGACAGGAAGATATCATGAATTTATTCGTGGGGAGCCACCGATGCATGACGATTATATTTTCTATTTTTTTGAAAAACTATTTGTCATTGGTTAAAATATAAATTATGGTTAGTATGTAAAAATCCATTTTTATGATAATTTAATAAATCAATCACGACGATCGTGAAATCAATATAAAAATGTACGAGAATCATTATCAGCTGAGAGAAAATCCATTTCAGTTAGCGCCGAATCCGGCCTATTTCTTTATGAGTTCCCGGCATGAAAATGCACTGGCCTACCTCCGATATGGAATTATGCAAAAATTAGGTTTTAATTTGCTTACCGGAGAAATCGGCACTGGGAAAACTACCGTTGTTTTG
>JASFJP010000363.1:0-5297 GCA_050121225.1 Desulfobacterales bacterium | reverse complement strand
ACGCAATGCTCGTGGTATTCGGTAGACGATGCTCCCGATCACCATTGACCACGGAATTCGGAACTTGTTTCAGCAAATTAGACTCCAGCTTATCCCGCATTTGACGAATGCGCTCGTAACCATTGGTATCAACATGCTCTTTGGCTAAGGCAGCCGCCTTGCCCATCCCGACAATGGAAGCAACATTTTCGGTCCCACCGCGCCGGCCATGTTCCTGATGCCCCCCGATCATGAAGGGGGAAAACTTGGTACCTTTGCGGATATAGAGAGCGCCGATGCCTTTGGGCGCATGGAATTTATGGCCGGAAAGCGAGAGCATGTCCACATTGGTGGATGCCACATCAATCGGGATTTTGCCCGCGGCCTGTACTGCATCGGTATGAAACACGATGCCTCTGTCTTTGATATTCTGCGAAATTTCCTCAATCGGAAAAATTACACCGGTTTCGTTATTGGCCCACATTAGACTAGCGACGGCCGTGTCATCGTTTAAGCTGTCGTAAAAGTAATCCAAGTCCAACCGCCCTTGGTTGTCAACAGGTACAAACGTTATGTGGTAGCCTTGTTTGGAAAGGCTTTCATAGAGATTCTTTATGGCCGGATGTTCGACTCTGGAGGTGACGATATGTCTCTTATTGGGATTTGATTCAATAGCGGCGCGTATGGCCGTGCCGTCACTTTCGGTGCCGCAGCTAGTAAAAACGATTTCATCGACATTGGCTCCAATTAGGCGGGCGACGTTTTCCCGTGCTTCTTTGACTTTACGGGCCACATCACCGCCAAAGGAGTGCATACTCGATGGGTTGCCGTAAAAATCTGAAAAATAAGGCAGCATAGCTTCCACGACTTCCGGCGCAACCATGGTGGTGGCATTATTGTCCAGATAGATAACGTTATTCATTACTGCACCTCCTCAACCACGAGTTCAGGGGAGACGAGCTCGCGCAGTTTGCCTTCAACATAATGCTTGAGTGTAATCGAAGATTTGACACAGGATGCACAGTTGCCACCCAGTCTAACCAGCACGCGGTTTCCATCGACGTCAATCAGTTCAAGTTTGCCGGCATCTTTTTTCAACGTCGGGTTGATTTCTCTTTCAATACTTTCCTCAATCAACTTAATTTTCTGCAAATTTGTAAGCGCCGGTACTTTTTTCTTAACCGGATGATCGGTGCCCAAAATTTCGTCGATGATTTCCTGGATGCGATCGTGACAATTCTCGCAACCGCCCCCTGCCTTAACATAATCGGTGACATCTTCGATAGTGGATAGTTGGTTTTCCCGCACAACCCGCTCGATTTCAACATCGGTTACCCCAAAGCATTCACAAACGATTTCCCCTTCAATCTCTTTTTCAGGTTCGTTGAGGTGGCAGGCGATGGCCTTTTCAAGTGCATCGCGGCCCATGACCGAACAGTGCATCTTTTCTTTGGGCAAGCCTCCCAAATATTCGGCAATGTCCTCATTGGTAATTCGGCGCGCTTCGTCAAGGGTGAGGCCCTTCACCATCTCAGTCAACGCTGAAGATGATGCAATCGCGCTGGCGCAACCAAACGTTTGAAACGTGGCATCCTTTATTTTACCATCGTCATCCAGTTTAAAGTAAAATGTCAGCGCATCTCCGCAGGCAATAGACCCGACCTCGCCCACTCCATCAGCGTCTTCAATTATTCCCACATTACGGGGGTTTAAAAAGTGATCCTTAACTTTATCGGTGTACTCCCACATGACATCCTCCTAACGTAATCAATTTTCCGAAAGTTCCTCGATACTCTCTTTTGTAACAGAACCTACTCGCTCAATTAGGCAGCAGCGAAATGTGCGCAATCTTTAACGTAATCATCTATTATTGAAAGGAAAGTTGAATTAAACGATAATGACCAATGATTTTGCTGTCAAGACAGATCTGTCGCGCTGAATATGGCATGAGGTGTTGCCGTCATTTAAATAAATCGGCATGGACAACCTTATTTTGTTCGTTTATACTATTGAATCTCCAGCGTCGCGAATCGTTACACCTCAAATCTAAACATAATTCCGTTATATCCGGGTTGGGAGGTGAACCATGAAATCCTCAAAAGTCAGAAAGGCGGTCTTTGCGGGCAGCTGGTATCCTTCAAGTGCCTCTGATTGTGAGAGGGAGATTAAAGGTTTTCTGAATGAGGGTAGACAGTTAGCTCCGCCGCAAAGAAAGCTGGTAGGTGGAATCGTTCCGCATGCCGGCTGGTTTTTTTCAGGCAGCATTGCGTGCAATGTCATCAACTTTTTAGCAGCTCGAGATGCACCGGATGTTATTGTTGTTTTCGGAATGCATCTTCATCCGGATTCTCCTTGCTACATGATGGCCGAGGGGGCCTGGGAAACTCCTTTTGGTGAGATTCCGGTCCAGGAAGCATTAGCCGGCGAACTTGCCCAGACGTTTTCTTTCAAAATGGAAACTCCGAAGAACTTCACTCAGGACAATACCGTTGAACTACAACTGCCGTTTATTAAATACTTTTTTAGCGATGTCAAAATCGTTGCCATGGGAGTGCCGCCGAAATTACAATCCCTGGAAATCGGCAAAACGGTTGTTGCGATTGCAAATCGAATGGGTCTGACGGTAAACGTGATCGGATCCACCGATTTGACCCACTACGGTTACAACTATGGTTTCGTGACCAAGGGAACCGGCTCCCAGGCTTTAGATTGGGTCCGCAATGAAAACGATCGTCGCGTAATCGATTCCATGTTGGCCATGGATCCCGAAAAAGTTATTGCTGAAGGACTGTCAAACCAAAACGCGTGTTGTGCGGGAGCGGCGGCCACAGCTATTGAAACCGCTAAAAACCTTGGTGCCGATCAAGCAGATCAGATTGCCTATAGCACCAGCTATGATAAATCTCCGGGAGACAGTTTTGTGGGGTATGTCGGGATTGTGTTTTAGTTGCTGAGAGGTCTATTATCTTTAATTAATCAATAGGTAACAAACGAAAAGGTAACTGTTGGTATGTTGAACAAAAATGTGTGCGTATTAACGTCTATCCACGCTGCCATTGAAGCCGGCGATGCAATTCTTAAGGTCTATAAATCGGACTTTGAGGTAAAAGAAAAGGCCGACCAATCCCCCCTGACATTAGCCGACATGCGCTCGCATGAGATTATCGTCAGTCGCCTCTCGCAATTCAATTTACCCATTCTCAGCGAGGAAGGAAAAGACATATCATATGAGGACAGAAAAAAATGGGATGCCTTTTGGCTCGTAGATCCTTTGGATGGAACCAAAGAATTTGTAAAACGAAATGGAGAATTTACGGTCAATATTGCCCTCATTCAGGCTCAAAAATCGATGCTAGGGGTCATTTTTGTGCCGGATAAAGGAATTCTTTACTTTGCTTCAGATGAAATTGGCTCCTATCGAGCCGATATTCATCCGCTAGTCGACGTGTTGAACAGCCAAACCGAAAGGCTTCGCCGATCGACTGAGCTTTCTAATAGTTACGCAGATCAAATGGTGCAGGATCTTATGGGTCTTTCAAAATCATTACCTGCCCCTCATTCAACCAACAAACCATTGACCATTGTTGGGAGTCGTTCGCATGCAACGCCTGAGTTGGAGGCTTTTGTAGAGGAAAAAAGAAGAGAGCACGGGCATGTGGAATTTATTTCAGCCGGTAGTTCTCTGAAAATCTGTCTTGTTGCCGAAGGTCAAGCAGACATTTATCCGCGATTAGGGCCCACTATGGAATGGGATACTGCTGCCGGCCAGGCGGTTGCTGAAAATGCGGGGGCACGGCTTTTAAACTACGAGACAACACATCCACTTATCTACAATAAAGAGAACTTGCTGAATCCGTGGTTTATCGTTAGTCGTTCGTTATGATTTTTTTTGGGCCTTCAATATTTTAGCCCACGTGTCTCTCAGCGTCACGGTGCGATTAAACACCGGCATCCCGGGTTTTGAATCTTGGGCGTCGACACAAAAATATCCAAGCCTTTCAAACTGGTAGCGGCTTCCCCGTGTTGCGTTTGCCAAGCTGGGCTCGAGTTTGCACTGGCTTAGAATTTCAAGAGACGATGAATTCAGGTAGGTCGTGAACTCCTTTCCCTCTTCGACTTCGTTGGGGTTTTCTTTTGTGAATAGATGGTCAAATAGACGAACTTCTGCCGGGATTGCATGTTTGGCCGATACCCAATGCAAAGTTCCTTTGACCTTGCGTCCGTCGGGCGAGTCGCCTCCACGAGTGGCCGGATCATACGTGCAATGAAGTTCGCTCACTTCTCCGCTTTTAGGGTCTTTGACAACATTCACACATGTGATGAAATAGGCGTAACGCAAACGCACCTCCCTGCCGGGAGCCAGACGGAAAAATTTTTTGGGGGGCTCTTCCATAAAGTCATCGCGCTCGATAAACAACTCGCGAGAGAAGGGTACTTTTCGGGTTCCCATGCTGGGATCTTCCGGATTGTTGATGGCCTCCAACTCTTCTTCTTTGTCTCCGGGATAATTGTCGATGACGACCTTCAGAGGTCGCAGCACCCCCATCACGCGTGGGGCATGTTTGTTAAGATTTTCGCGAATACAGTATTCCAGCAGGGCAATATCCACCATACTGTCGGCTTTGGCCACACCGATACGTTCACAGAAATTACGGATGGCCTGCGGGGTGTATCCCCTGCGACGCAGCCCTGAAATGGTCGGCATGCGTGGATCATTCCAGGCGGAGACGTGACCCTCTTCAACCAGCCGGATCAACTTGCGTTTGCTTAGGACGGTGTGGCTTAGATTGAGACGCGCAAACTCAATTTGCTGGGGATGAAATACATCCAGCTGGTCCAAAACCCAATCGTAGAGTTCCCGGTTGATTTCAAATTCAAGAGTGCATACGGAATGGGTGATCCTTTCGATCGAATCCGATAAACAGTGGGTAAAATCGTACATTGGATAAATGCACCACATGCCGCCGGTTCGGTAGTGGGAAACATGCTTTATGCGAAATAGGGTTGGGTCTCGCATGATGATGTTTGGCGATGCCATATCGATTTTTGCCCGCAGCACATGTTCACCATCCTTAAATTCTCCAGCCCGCATCCGTTCAAACAGGTCCAGATTTTCGTCTATGGTTCGATCCCGATAAGGGCTGTTTTTTCCGGGTTCGGTCAATGTGCCGCGGTATCGGCGGATTTCTTCAGCGTTCAAACTATCGATATACGCTTTTCCAGCTTTGATCAGCTGAACAGCATATTCAAAAAGCTGTTCAAAGTAATCGGAGGCATAATACTGGCGATCTCCCCAATCGAAACCCAGCCATCGAACA
>JASFJP010000362.1:0-5324 GCA_050121225.1 Desulfobacterales bacterium | reverse complement strand
GGAAAGTCAAGACTGCTCTTTGAGTTTGCCAGATCATTGGCGGATAGTGACGTCACCTATCTTGAGGGAAGATGCATTCATTATGGCGAGACTCTACCATACTATCCCTTTGTCGAGGTACTAAAAAAATTCTGCCGGATAGAGGAAACTGATGGTGAAGCCGCCTACCGCCAGAAACTCAAAGACCGCATTATAGGACTGGACCCTGCATTTGAAGCCTCTCTCCCGTTTCTTGAGGATCTGCTATCCCTCAAGATGGAGGATAAGGCCTATGTTCGTATGGAGCCCGACCAGCGGCGCTGGAAAACCATCGATGCTGTCAAAAATGTTCTCATCAAGCAGAGCCAGCAAAAACCTTTGATTCTGGCTATTGAAGATCTGCACTGGATCGACAAAAGCAGCGAGGAGCTCCTCAGCCGCCTTATCGAAGGTATTGCCAATGCAAAAATCCTGCTGCTTTGTCTGTATCGACCGGAGTATAGCCATCGTTGGGCAGGGCTTTCTTACTTCAATAGACTGGGTCTGACCCAGCTTACTCTTAAAAGCAGTACCGAGCTTTTGCAAGCACTCCTGGAAGAAGGCAAGGTGGAAGAAGATCTGAAAAATCTGATACTGGGTAAGGCCGGTGGTAATCCGCTCTTTGTCGAGGAACTCACTCACAACCTATTGGATACCGGTGCTATCGGTAGATCGGATGGTACTTACGTGCTTACAATAGAGGTGTCTGAGATAGAGGTTCCCGATAGTCTTCAGGCGGTAATCGCTGCCAGAATAGACCGGCTGGATGAAACTTTGAAGTATGTACTTCAGGTGGCATCGGTGATCGGCCGAGAATTTGCCTTCCGGGTGCTTCGAGTGATATTGGAGATGAAAGAGAAACTCAGACAATATCTCGCCGATCTTCAGGGGCTGGAATTTATTTATGAAAAGACGCTTTTTCCTGAATTGGAATATATTTTCAAACATGCTTTGACCCAGGAGGTGGCCTACAATAACCTCCTTGTCCAAAGACGAAAGGAGTTTCACAGGCTGGCTGGGGAGGCCATCGAGAAACTTTACGCCGAGACGCAGCAAGAGCATCTGGGACCGCTGTCTTTTCACTTTTATCGCGCAGAGGCTTGGGAAAAGGCTTTTAAATATCTGACGGCTGCCGGCGAACGGGCACGATTGGCCTATGCCACCCGCGAAGCTATCGATTATTTTGTCAAAGCTGTGGAAGTCAGCAGGAAAATTCCCGATGCAGTGAGCAAAGAACAGCTCATGCGTCTTTATGAAAGTCGTGGCAGAACCTGGCAAGTGCTGATGGAATTTGAAAAAGCGGCAGACGATTTTCAAAAAGAGATAGCGCTTGTACGGGAACTTGGAGATAAAAAGAAAGAGACACAGGCCCTGATAAATCTGGCCGGGTGCTATGGAACGAGCAGGGGACTGTCTGATATAAATAAAGTGCGAGAATATCTTGATAAGGCTCACAGGTTAATCAAGGAAACAGGCGATGTAGCCGGTGAGGTACGCTGGAATATTAGCGCTGGGATCCATATGCTCATGTCTATAGGGCAATTTGCCGAGGGTATGGCCCCTCTTCAAAAGGGCATAGATATGTGCAAAAAGTTCGGAAACAAACGCGGCCTAGCTCCCGCATTGGGCTTTCTCGGGTTGGGGCATTGTTTTACAGGTGACTATGAGACAGGTATTAAGGAGATAAAGGAGTCCGCAGCTATTGCTCGTGAGATTGGAAACCATTTTTTACTCGTGAGCACTTTTCACTGGACTCTTCTGGGTCACAGCGGACTCGGTCGATACGATGAGGCGTTAAAAGATTTAAAGGATCTATCAAAGGGGGCTAACGAAATCGGCAGTAAACATCTTATCGCGATGGTACCAAACCATTATGGCTGGATCTATAACGAACTCTACAACTTTAGAAAGGCCGTTGTTCACAACGAAGCCGGCGTCGATCTTTCCCAGCGCCTTGAGGATCCGGAGTGCGAAATTTTTAGTCTGCTTAACTTGGTTGGCGATTATATTGGCCTCGGTGACTTTGATAAGGCCCTGCATTATTTAGACGAAGTGAAAGAGAAAAAGGAGATGAAATGGTACAGAACTCGAAGTTGGCGGTATGAGGTGCACTTTTCACGATATATGTGTGAATTATCTTTGTTAAAAGGAGATTATCCCAGGGCCATGGAATTTGCTGAAGATACTTTGGCCCAAGGACACCACACATCCGCTAAAAAATACATATCCATGGGCTGGAAGCTTAAAGGTGATGTGTTAATGGCTAAGGAAAAGATTGGAGAAGCAGCCGAGTGCTTTGAAAAGGCACGAGATCTTGCTGATCAAATGGGGTATCCGCCCTTGATGTGGAAGACGCGCTTTTCATTGGGTCAGATTTATAGCCAGCAGGGCAATTATGAAGCAGCAAAAGAGTCGCTTGCAAAAGCTGGTGCCATCATTCAACAGATGGCATCAAATGTGAGCGACACCGATGTGAAAGAAACCTTTCTAAATTCTGAACCGATTCAGGTTGTTTATGAGGAATTAAATGCTCTTTGAGTGTGGAAACGTGTAATAAACTTTATATTTGCTAGTGTGGAATTATATTTAGCGATATAGACCCTATAAGCATAAATGCAGGGTCTAAAGGAAAATTAAAACTGTTGCAAGGATGTTAAAAATGGCCTTTTTTAAAGATGTAGTTCTCACAGATTCAATAGAAATCAAGAAAACGCCCGAAATAGTTTTCAACTTTTTAACCAGTATTGTTGATGATGACAGCTACAGGGCATGGCATCAAAAAGACCACGTCAGTTTACGATGGTTAAAAGGCCGACCGTGGGCTGAGGGATCAGTTATATATGCAGAAGAGTACATCCACGGAAAACTACATAAACTAAAATTTAAAATTACAAAAATAGTACCCAATAAAAGAATTGAATATGTACCGGCATCGCGTTTTCTAAGAAAATTCTTCCCAAAGAACGAATTTAAAATTGAACAAAAAGGAGAATCTTCTCTATTCATTGCATCAGGAACCTACCGGGTGGGTTGGATTGGCAAGACCTTATTTAAAAAAACAATTGAGAAGAGTTTATCCAGCGTAAAAAAACACATGAAAGAAGAAGGCGAAAACTTGAAAAGAATTCTTGAAAAGGAAGTTTTTTTAACATGACGACCGACATAGTTACCGTTAATAAAGCCGACCGCATCGCTATGGTTCGTTTCGATCGAGGCGACCCAGCCAACTCCTTCTCGTTTGCCATCATGCGCGAACTCACCGCAGTTGCGCACGTCCTGACCGAAGATCCTGAACTGTGCGCCGTGGTGCTGACGGGGCGAATGGACAACTTCTGCCTGGGCATGGATCTCAAGGACGAGGAGGTGGCCAGAAGCGCCAATGCTCGGCTGGCGGAGCGCCGCGTCGTGCTCAAAACGGGACCGCGTTTGTGCCGTGCGTGGGAGGATCTGGACCCCTTGACTATCGTTGCCATTGAGGGGTGGTGCGTAGGCGGTGGGATGGCGCTGGCGGTGTCGTGCGATTTGCGCGTCATCGGTGCGAGTGGTCATCTTTATGTACCCGAGGTGGAGCGTGGCTTCAACATGAGCTGGGGCTCGGTGCCGCGGATCACCAATCTGGTCGGTCCGGCCAAGGCCAAGCGCATCGTGGTACTGGCCGAAAAAATCAACGCTGCACTCGCCGTGGATTGGGGTTTGGCCGATGAGGTGGTGCCCGACGGCACGGCGGTGGAGGCCGCTCTGGAGATGGCACGCCGCGCCGCTTCACTGCCTCCCAACGGGGTTCGCCTTTGCAAGGCGGCGATCAATGCACACGCCAACGCTCTCAACGCCGCCGCCAGCCACGCTGACTCGGATCAGTTTGCCCTGCTCCAAAATTCGGAAGACTGCGCCGAGGGCGTGCGGGCCTTCATGGAAAAACGAGATCCAGTCTTTACCGGTCGATAAACCGGACGGCAACACGCACACGACATCATAATTGCATAAACGACGACGCGGTGACCCGCACGTGCCATATGAAACAGTACAAGTAATCTCTAAGCTATAAATTCAAACTGTTTTTTATTTAAAGTAAAATCAAACGTTGTTGACTGAGTTGACTAACTTTTATGTGGGAAAAATATGATACCTCGCAGAACCAGTCTGGACGCTTCCGAGGTCCCGCAGCATGTGATTGGGGCGGAGAATCGAAAAAGGTCAAATTTGCCATGAGGTGACCGACCGTACGGATCTAAAAGGCGTTTGGCAGAGCATACTGTTTAAGTCATCTGGGAAATAATGCATCGATCGAAGTATTAAGTCAACTCAGTCAACAACGTCCCCTTCTTCTAATCTTCGCTTGAATCCTGTCGCTGGCCTTCATGCTTCGGATTATTCCAAGTTTTGCGCATCAGCCAGATCCTGTGGGCGACCGGTAGCCCTTTTGTTTTTCTTCAAGTTTTCAATGTCAATAAAATCAATATGAAGACCTTGAATTTCGACTTCAACTTTTGTTTTGTAACAATCCTCGAATTTCAAATCTTTTAATGCCGTCAAAATATCAATGCGATTGGGAGGATAACCTAATTGAACTATTTGATCCCTCTCAAGAAAATCGTCGGGTTTGAGGTCTAATGATCCAAAACCAAATTTCTTAAGTGCTGCTATAATCTTATTAGCATTATCTGGAGACAATTCTACCCAAACATCAAGATCCTTCGTATAACGCGGATGCCCGTGGAATGCGACTGCATACCCACCAACCACCAAATATTTGACCCTATTTTCGTTTAACAATTCTATAAATTCTTTGAAATCCTCGCTCAGCATTATATCTCCATGAATTGTATTCTTTTCGGATTTGCTCTAATGCGTCCAGTCGCTCTTCATATGATTTTGATTGCCAAAATGAAAAATCATTCGGCTGCTCATTTATTTTATATTTTTTAACAACCTTATCAATACTCATGATCGCCTCTTACCTTTATTTCTCTTAATCGATTAGGAAAATAAAAAACCCCACATCTCAAAATGAGAGCGGGGTTTTATTGTAAATGAACCATGTTTATCCTCCTTTATGGGCTTAAGGAGCGGAATTAATTGGTTTTAGTATACAGGTAAAGCTGGAGGATGTAAATAGCCGAAAAGGGTTCAGCAACGATTCTCGATGAAAAGCGCATCGAAAGGGAGATCAGAGAGCATTCATGTAATTCATCACGCGTGCGGCCACACGTTTGTGTTACCTGAACGACAAAGTCTGATAAGCAGGCCATCCAGGTCGGCAATCCATAGCACTCCCCTAAAATTGCTGTGATCATTGGTGTTTGCCA
>JASFJP010000361.1:0-5327 GCA_050121225.1 Desulfobacterales bacterium | reverse complement strand
AAACATGGAATTTGACCCGTTCGGCGCGTAATATGATTGTTGGAGACCCGTTAGAGCACTTTAACCGGGAACCGTGAACGCTGAACCGCTCAACTTAAGTTTTTGTCATTGATTCAAATTATATAATTGCATTTAGCGAATCTCACAGATGCGGCTAACAATATTTGCGTCAAGTTTAGTGGGTTTGTGATCATAAAGATTCAGCTTTAAACGTGTTGCATTGGGAAATTTTACCCGTTTTCAAACCTTGCCTGAACCAGCGAACGCGCTGCTTTGAGCTGCCGTGGGTGAATGAATCAGGTGTGACATAACCTCTGCTTTGTTGTTGTAGGCGATCGTCGCCGATACTACTGGCTGCATTTAAAGCCTCCTCGACATCGCCTTCTTCTAAAATTTGCCGAGTTCGGTGAGCGTGGTGTGCCCAGACACCTGCAAAACAATCGGCCTGCAATTCTTGCATCACAGATACTTTATTGGCACCGACTTCGTTCAGACGACCGCGCAGTTTGTGAACCTGTTGAGATATTCCCAGCAATGTTTGCACATGATGCCCGACTTCATGGGAAATCACGTAAGCTTGGGCGAAATCGCCAGGAGCCTGGTAACGGTTTTTTAAATCCTGGTAAAAACTCAGGTCGATGTAAACCTTTTGATCTCGAGGACAATAAAATGGCCCCACCGCTGCCTGAGCAAAACCACATGCGGACTCCACCGCACCGGAAAACAGGACGAGAACCGGTTCCTTGTATGTTTTACCCATTTGGCGAAATAGTTCGTGCCATGTATCTTCTGTATCACCGAGCACTACTGAAACAAAATCAACGAGCTGTTCGTTGGCTGGCGTGCTTAAACTCGAGGTTGAGTGAGAGGATGTACTTACGCTCGGTGGACCCTGCTGGTTCAAGATCAGGGATGGATCGATTCCAAAGTACATAGCGATTAATGCAATAACGATAACGCCAATGCCGCCGCCCTTCGCTTTACGTGAAATGCGCATTCCACGGCGATCTTCAATGTTGCGGCTTCTACGGCCACTTCTCCAACGCATAGTTTACCTCCGAAAATTAGGGTCAAACATATTCTAAGAAGGGATTATGAACAACAACCTCAAACAAACATTTCCCGATTGCCGTAAGTGTCTTTTTTGCATCACCTGTTTTATAATTAGCGTCGACGAATAACACAACAAATTTTGTGCCAATTTTTTCCAAGAAATTCTACAGTATTGCAATTATTCGATATGTTGGGTAAATTTCGTGTGAAACACAAACAGATGGTTTTTTACTATAACCGGCAAATGGGGAATTTCCCCCAGCGGTTGGCATTATCCCCAAAAATTTTAGTAATTGATACGTTGCTTGTAAATGCAACACTGGGTTTAATCTGGAAAAATCCTTCAGGACTCGTGACAAGTGACCAAACATCCTACGGCGGGAATTATTTTGGCGGCCGGTATGTCCACCCGGCTAGGAAGGCCAAAACAACTGATAAAAACCGGAGGTGAATACCTGCTATGGCGGGTGATTCACACGGCGCTAGCGTCAGACCTTGAGCGAATCGTTCTCGTGCTCGGGTACAAGGCAGAGATGATTGTAGAGGCTCTGGAACAAAAGCTCGAACATAGCAAACTACGCCTTGTAATTAACCAGCGCTTCCGGGACGGGATGTCTACCTCACTGCAGTCGGGATTGCGCGCTGTGGAGAATCAATTTTCTTCTATAATGGTCCTTCTTGGGGACATGCCCCTAGTAGATGCTGACACGATTAACAATTTATTGCAGCGCTTCTGGGCTTCGGATAAATCGATCTGTGCTCCGATTTTTCTTGGCAAAAGAGGCCACCCGGTATGTTTTGATAAAAAAATATATCCTTTAATTATGGGTATTTCCGGAGATATTGGGGCCAGGGATATAATAAAAAGAAATATCAGCGACGTCTTGTTCATCGAAGTTGAAAATTCAGAAGTATTTCTTGATGTGGATAACGAATCAGATGTAACGGATCTTATGAAAAATTTACGCTATTGATTTAGGGTCGCCAGCTTCTTTTTGCCTTTGATCAGATCTCGCAAGGAAACCTTAAGTCGGAAGCGATTCCTGCGCCGCTTTTTGAAAATTTCTTCCATGGAGAGATGGGGGTCACTGGCCGGGCTTCGTAGATATTGACGGATTGCTTCAAGCCTGCCCACGATGTCATTTTCGGCTTGATTTCTTAAATCCGCTTTCAACTTTAAAATTTTTTCTTTCACGGTTTGATCCGTTTGCAAGCCCTTATATTTTTTTATTTTATATTCAAGGCGTAAGCTAATTAATTCAAGCAACATTTTCTCATACGCCGGTCCGAGCCATATGACTTCAGGAACTAAATCCCCGAAATGCGACACGCCTAGTATGTCTTTTTCCTGTTGCCAGTATTCGGTTAAAAAGTCCAAATCCAGGTCTTTATAATTTTGCAGAGGCATATACATTCGTCGCAAATGCAAAAGCACCTTTTCGGCCTTTTTTTTGTGTCCGCCGATTATTACACTTCCGCCGACCTCACCTTTCTTTACCCCTTTGGTCCATGGCGCACCGGTGATGCCGAAATCGTGATAGATAGGAATATGAAGCAATGCGGAAAGGGAGTTGAGCGCCAGTGCATAGCCGGCCGATGGGCCGCCAACATTGTAAGATGCCGACAAAAGTTGATGGTGAATCGTAAATTTTTCTAAATATTCACCGAAAAGACTGGCTATGCTGATCTTGGGCAGCAGGGTTTGAAAGTAATTTTTTACCATGGTCAGTGCTTCTTGGGCTGACTGTTGGGTCATCTGAACGGCCATGTCCAGTTCCCCTGCAGCCGGATGCGAAGAAGAAACTGCACCGGTGACCAATACTTTTTCCGGAGATAAACTGTAATTTAAGCTGGTGGCGATAGGCAGCAGTACACCGGCAACATCGCTGGCCCCCACACCGATGATAAAGCCTATCTGAGGCTCTTGACTGAGCTCGGCTTCTAAAAATTCATCCAACTGCACTTTGCCCTTCTTTACAGGACTCTGGGAAATTTCTTTGCGGGCGGAAGCCAAATGCGATTGCATCAAGGGATAACCTTCTTCGGGTTTGACGCGGTCTATCAGGGCTAAAACGGTATCAAATTGCTTCAAAAATTGATCGGGATCGTTTTTAATTCGGGATCGGATATCGCGAGGTGCGTTCAAGGCGTCCAAAATGCCGATCAGTGTCTTAAAATTGAATTTAACAAAATTATTTTTAACTTCGTGTGTTTCGCCGGCAAGCGCAAGCAGTTTTTGAATAACCCTGTGTTCCGTGCCGTGAAGACTGCGTGCTTTTTCAACGAGGGCGGTATAATCGGCCGGCGTGTTGCATATGCCTTTGGCAGCCTCTAAAAAGTTATCAATAGTTAAACCGTTGCTAAGGGGAACACCTTGGAGAGATTGTTCAATGATTCTGCTAATATCGTCTTTATTCAAATGACCGGAGACTTCTATCACTTTTAAACGTTTGGAACGTATAAGCGCCGGGTCAAGGATATCGAGACGATTGGTGGTAAGGGTTGTAAATACCCGTTTTAAGGGAATTTCTCCGTCGATAATATTGAGAAATTTGTTGGTTAATTTATCGGACGGCGATCCTCCTGAGGCGCTTCTTTTAGGTGCCAGCGAATCTCCCTCGTCAAAAAAAATAACTGCGGGTGCGATCATTTTGGCAATGTCATAAACTTTTTCTAAATTCTCAATCGCCCCATCGATGGGATTGACAGGATCTTGCAGCGCCATTGGACTTATGGCAATGTCATGCACATCCGTGTTCTCACTGAGCCAGGATCTAACCAGAAACGTTTTGCCACTGCCGGGCGGACCGTTGAGCACGACCCCTTTCTCTTCGTTTACGTCGTAAAAAAGGCAATTATTGGCCATTTCTGAAAACACATTTTTCACATCACCGGCATATTCTTCCCATTTTATCCGGCGATCCATATGGTCTACAACTTTTTTGAAGAGATCTCCGTATGAATTCTTGGCCACCAGTTCAAAGGCTTGGCGCACCAGCAGCGAATCATCCAGATGCTCGGGTAAGAAGCCTTGCTTGAGTTCAATAATTGAGGAAACAAGTTTGCGAACATAGGCTGGGGTGATTTTCAACGTTCTTTCTTCAAATATGGTATATAACTTCTCTACGGATAGATCTAGACTATCGTGGGGGATGCAGAGAACGGAGACTTGGCAGCGATCATCTGGTTTATCGGCTACACGGATATTGTTGCGAAGCAATTCGAGCCGAACAATCTCTTTTAGATCATGCGGATTATTCCAATAATCGGAGATCTCAATGATCTTGCCGTTTTCAACAAAACGCCGATAAATAGTCGTGTCAAAGCGTTCCGGCTGATCGGTGGTGGCGATCAGCAAACAATCTCGGCGACCGCCGGTAATTTCATCGATGATAATGTTGGCCGTATCAATCAACGTCCTTTGCTGGTGATCGACACCCGATTCGCGGCCGTTCGACTTGCCAAAAGCACTGTGGGCCTCTTCAATATGGCGTATGGTCATTTTTCTTGGATCACCCAAGGCCTTCTTGAAATAATTGCCCGGTTCGCCGGCCAGTGCGGTCTGGTAATCATTGGGAGTAACCATGGAATAATCAACTAAAATGCTTTGCTCTTCCAAATCGGAAAGATTTTTGCCGATCCTTTTTTTAAAAAGCCATCGGATGATCGGGATTCGGGAAAGGGTTTTGTAGAACTTTAGCTGTTTACGTCGGTTAATCTCAAAGGACAGAGTTGGATCAATTTGATCGATGGTGCACCAGAAAGGTTCGTCGGCGAGTAGCTCCTCTTTTTTTTGTTTTAAATCAACTTCCGGAAGAATCTTGTTATCGAATACTACTTTTTCAATAGCTTCTTTTACAGTTGCCGTTTTGCCACTACCGCTGGGGCCGACGACAAGTACCAGCGGGGCTTTTGGTGCTTCGGTATCGGATAAATATTCTTTGCGAACGTGTGCCCGGTAGATTTTTTCAAAAAGCGTGACCAATTCGGCCGGGACATGGACATCGCGAAGCTCCCTATCCAGAAGGGATAACAAATAGATATAGTCCTTTGCGGAGACTTCTTTCTCCAGGATTTTGTTCCAGGCTTCCTGAGGTTTAGCCTGGCCCGAGATTTCAAATCTCTTTTGCCAGTCCATCAGGATCTCAGGATCTTTCAACATAATGAACGTCTTCTCATGGGCGGACATAAATAAGGACAGTACAGTTTCCAGCACGGTATTGAGCATATCGGATGGTGGTTGGTACTGCCTTAACCGGGCACGCATAAAGGCC
>JASFJP010000360.1:0-5350 GCA_050121225.1 Desulfobacterales bacterium | reverse complement strand
TTCCTCTTTTCCGGGGATTTGAACAGCCATATTCAGTTGACCGCCGATTCTATCGTTTTTTTCGAATAAAACGACCGTGTGGCCTCGCATTGCAGCAACTGAAGCAAACGACAAGCCGGCGGGACCGGAACCGACCACGGCAATTTTTTTGGAGCGCTCTGCGGGGTGATAACAAAGCTCGGTTTCGTGACAGGCCCTTGGATTGACTAGGCAGGAGGATATTTTACCCAAAAAAATGTGATCGAGACATGCCTGGTTGCATGCAATGCAGGTATTTATTTCATCGGCTCTGTCTTCGGCTGCTTTGTTGACAAATTCCGGATCTGCCAGAAATGGTCGAGCCATAGAAACCATATCCGCATCACCTGCGGCCAGGACCGCTTCAGCCAATTCAGGTGTGTTGATGCGATTGCTGGTGACTAAAGGAAGGTCGACCTTTCCCTTCAGTCTGGCGGTTACCCAGGTAAACGCGGCTCTGGGCACCATGGTTGCTATGGTTGGAATCCTGGCCTCATGCCATCCAATCCCTGTATTGATTATCGATGCTCCAGCTTGTTCAATTTTTTGAGCAAGTTGAACGACGTCATCCCAGGAACTTCCGTTTTTAACTAAATCCAACATCGATAAACGGTAAATAATAATAAACTTGGAGCCAACACGTTTTCGAACCCGTTTCACGATTTCAACCGGGAACCGAATTCGGTTTTCAAAGCTTCCGCCCCAATCATCCGTGCGATTGTTGGTTTTAGCGGCGATAAATTGATTGATAAGATAACCTTCGGATCCCATGATTTCCACACCGTCATATCCGGCCTGAAACGCAAGCTTGGCACAATTGGCATAGTCCTCGATGTGATCGTATATTTCCCTTTCAGTCAGCAGCCTCGGTTTGAAAACGTTGATCGGAGCTTTAATCGAAGACGCGCTGACTAAATCTTCATGAAACGCATATCGCCCGGCGTGAAGGATTTGCATGGCGATTTTGCCGTTTTCGGCATGGACGGCATCGGTTATGATCTTGTGATTCTCCATTTCAGCACGGGTATTGAGTTTAGCGGCGCCGGGAGCAACGCATCCCGCAACATTGGGTGATACCCCGCCGGTAACGATTAAACCAACACCGCCGCGGGCTCGTTCAGCATAATACACAGCCATTTTTTCGAAACCGTTGGGCGCTTCTTCGAGGCCGGTGTGCATGGATCCCATGAGTATTCTATTTTTTAGCCGCGTAAACCCCAATTCCAGCGGTGATAGCAAATGAGGGTATTTAGGATGCTTCAATGTGTCTCCTTGGGAAATTGTTTAAATCTATACTTCCTGATACAACTAATAGGTGACAGCACACAACGGACACAATTTAGTTTGACTTAATTGAGGTCATAACAACTGACATAAAGCTATTTTTTCACCCTGTGAACTGCAAGCATTGTGATATCATCAAATTGAGGTGCATTGGCAATATGATCAAACAAGTCGATTTTTATTTGTTCGATTAACTCCGTTGCTGTCGAGGCAGGTTTTTCAAGAAGCGATAAGAACCGCTTTTTGGTAAATAATTCTTTTCCCGGAGAAAGGGCTTCCGTCACACCGTCTGTGTATCCAATCAGGATGTCCCCTGGTTCGATGTGAGCATGTTCAACCTTAAAATGCATGCTTGGCATCATTCCGACTACCGGTCCGGATGCCTTTAGAAAATTTTTGACTCCTGATTGATTGACAATTAATAGAGATTCGTGTCCGCCGTTAATATATATCAATTTTCCGGTTTTAGGATCCAATACCCCAAAAAATAAAGTGGCGAACATTCCCTCTCGATCATGTTCTGTCGCAATATAGTCATTGGTTAATGGCACCGCATGTAAAGCTTGGCGAACAAATTCACCGGAGTAATCCTCGCCGTCTTTATCGGAACCCGGTACGGAAACTCCCCGCAGAGTGATTTGGCCGGAAAAAACCCGGATCAAACTGCGAAATAATGCCATAAAGAGCGCTGATCCGACACCTTTGTCGCATACGTCGGCAATCACCAAACCGATTCGATCTCCCGGCAATAAGAATGCATCATAGAAATCACCGGACACCTGTCTGGCAGGATGAAAATAAACGGCTATCTCCCAGCCAGGGAGTTTTGGAAGGTGATCGGGCAAAAAAGCGAGTTGAATTTTTTTTCCTTTTTGAAGCTCCGCATCAAGGGCTTTTGAATAAGCTTCAATTTTCAGCTTTGCCTTTTCTAGAACACGAAAGGATTCGTTGAGTTTGCTGTAGAGTCGGGCGTTTTCCAGTGCACTGGCAATTTGTCCGGCGGTTAACCGCATTAAATTGGCCGTTTTTTGGTTAAAATGCCCTGAACGATCATGCAGCAGGGTGAGGATGCCAAGCAAGTTTTCACCCCTGAGAATGGGTACCGCTAATGCAGATCCAACCGTATAGGGTTGATTGGGTAGATCCACCCAGCGATCGTCATCTCGGGTATCGCTAATTAATCCTATTTTACGGTGACGTATCACCCAGCCCGCAAGTCCCTCTTCAAACACCTGCCCGATTATTTTGGAACGCTGCTCAGGGGTCGTATCTTGACGGGTTAAGATGCTGTCAATTACCGCTCCGTTCTCATCCAGCAGAAAAAGGCTGCCTTTATCCGCGCCCGTCAGTTCAGCTGAGACTTCAAGGGTTTTTTGTAGGATTTTAGTCAAAACCGTCTCTTTGGCTGAAGACCGCGCAAACGCCACAAAATTTTCCAATAACCTACTTTGAACCTGAATAGCAGCCTTTTCATTTCTAAGCTGATTTAATTCTTGTTTGAGGGCATTTGATTCTTTCAACGCATTACCTCGTCACTGCTCGGATTGGGTGACTGCCACAACTTCAGCACTTTTAAAAGACCCAGTGCCAACAGCATGGCTCCAAGAAAGAGAATAATCGTTGTGCCGAGATTCCAGCTCCACCACACAGTTGCATTCACCAAAACCAAAAGCGGTACCAGGGGTAGCAACATAATAGCGGTTGCCAAAGCGATTTCGATCACAGCAGGAGTTTGGAAATCTGGATCAGCAACTCTGAGCAATAAGAGACCGCAGGTTACCGTTCCGGTAACGGTTCCGAAGACCACCGCAGTTCTCTCAAGTTGATAGGCCCAAAGCCGTTTACCTAAAGAAATCATCATTACCGTTGTTAAGATGCCGCAACTTATTGATATTAATGAAATCGGTAAAATATATTTCCACACGACAGAAAATTTTATGGCCATGATAGTGGATACTATCAGAAAATCGATCGAAAAGCCGGTCACTCTTCGTTGGATGCCAGGATCAAGCAAATGGTCCACATTTAGCTTTCCCATTAACCATCTTACACTAAATGCTATCATTAATCCAAAAAAGAAAAAAAAACCCCACAGCATCGAAGCCACATCCGCTAAGAAAAATTGACCTAATGACCGCACAAGAATGTAGGTTAAGAGATATATCAAACCGATGCAGGCCGCTTGAAACGCCAGCGTATCGATATTTGCCGTATGCAATGTTAGTTTCCCGGCAGATGCTGTTTCTTGGTTCCGGGGTAAAATACCCGTCAAAAAATCCCTGGGTAATTCCCTGAGGGTGTTTGTGGACAAACCTTTTCGTATCCCCCAATTGACGAGCGGGATGCCAATGAAAAAAGCGAAGAAAAAACCTATCGTCGCAAAGGTGATACCGATGGTTGCAGCATTTTCAAATCCATTGCCTTCCCAGACTTTTCCGAAAGCCAAGGCCTGACCCGGACCCTCTTCGAAGCCCAATGGAGCTAAAAATCCAAACGTCGAAAACAGTTTCATCCCAAACTGGCCGAGTATAATAACAATCAGACCTCCAAGTATCGCCTGGAGCGAAAAACAAACCGTCTGAGAAAGCGCCATCCACAGCGGGCCCCGGATAAATCCTTTCTCCCGAATCGAATTTTTTCCGTGGCTGTCACTTTTTGTTAATCCCACTGAAATAAATGATAGATTAAAAAAATGATAGGCAAACGTTTCCAGACTTGACACCGATAAGTTGATGAGACCCGTATTCACCAAAATCAGACCCAATAATCCTCCAATAAGACAGCTTGGTATTAGAAAATTTTGAAAAAATGAGAACCTTGCTCTGAGGAGAACACCGATTAACAGCATAGTCGCCAAAATGCCGAACAGTACCATGAATTCAAACGGGAAGGGAATCGGCATCATCTTCCTCCGCAAATTTCAAATTTTGTTTGACTATGGTTGATTGGAAGAGGTATAAACACCTAAACTGGACAACCCGGAACCGTATAAGTTAAAATCAATATTCGGTTTCAAACAACGGACCGGGTATTTAAAGAAATGTTTAGAAGCGGTTTGAAACCACTTCTAAACGCCTGCTCGCAGCATACATGAGATGGCGGGATAAGACAACTCAACTTTTCTGGATTAACGATCAAATCACAATAGTTTGCTAACCCCTCAATTGTCCGATGCGAAAAACGGTCTAACCTCCTACTGAAATACTGTCCAAGAGGGAACAAGGAGAGGAGGGAGAGATGTTTAATCGGATCCTCGTGGCCTTGAAATTCGGCCCTGCCAGTATTTTTGCTCTCAAAAAAAGTTTGGAAATTGCGCAAGATAAGGATGCCGAAATTCACATTTTGCATGTTTTGGACTACACTTTGCAGCAAATGGATCAAAACGAACCCGAATTTGTCGACATAAAGAATGAAATAAAGCTGCAGTACACCCATGAGGTCGAACCATTGCTGGATGAAGCTAGAGAAGTGACCTTCAAGTGTCTTCCGTCTGATCCGGCATTAGAGGTCTGCAAGCATGCTCAGAACATTGAAGCCGATCTGATAGTGATGGGATGTCACCAAATTAAGGAAAAAATGTGTTTGGGACGTATCGATTACGTGGGCATGACCATTCTTGAAAAAGCGCCCTGTCCGGTATTACTGGTTCCTTTTTGTGACTGAGTTTTATAACCTTTGAACCCTGGTCGCCTTCGGCGCCTCCAAAGGCGGGTAAACGTAAAACGCTGAATCTGGAACCGATCACTTTAGGTTATAATTACCTAAAATGGCCAGAAATTGCTATCATGCCAAATTTGCTCGGTTAGCTCTTTGTCGATTTCCGCGAGAAAATTAAGATGCTGAGTCTCCCATTTAGCCAGCCATTCGTAAAGTGCTTTTTCATTAGGATCCTGTGCCGCAACGGCTCGATCGGCATAAAGCTCGATGGCCTTTTTTTCCATGGATATGGCGGCTGAAATCGCCGCTGCTTCATAATCAGCGGCTGACATTTCTTCTTTTAATTCTTGGGTTAAAATATCAGCAACAAAGCTGCTGCTGCGATCATCCT
>JASFJP010000359.1:0-5366 GCA_050121225.1 Desulfobacterales bacterium | reverse complement strand
ACTTGTTGGATTTCTGAACGGAATTGCCAAACTTTTGGGAAGCAGCACGCGAATGTCAGCAGTTAAGAAACAGCAACTGGAAAACCTGGTGGACGCAGCTATTGCGCGACCTCTAAACCCAGATGATGTCACTAACGAGATTTTAGAGATCGGCACTATTCAGGGCAGAGTTGAAGGCGAACTCGGTATGGCTATAAAGAAAAGCGGTCGCACAACAGGTTTGACAACCGGAAGCATCGAGCAGATAGATGTGACGGTTAACGTTCAATACAGTGAAAATCAAATCGCTATATTTACCGATCAATTATTGGCTGGCGCCATGAGTCAAGGAGGTGACAGCGGCTCAGCAGTGCTGGATGAAAGTAACCAACTTGTGGGATTGCTGTTTGCCGGCAGCGATACAACTACGATTATTAATCGGATTGAAAATGTATTTTCCGCACTCGGAGTTACCCTATGAGCTATTGGCATTTGACAATTTTCCTGCTTTTGCCCTTGATGGCAATGTGCGGAGACGACCGTATGCCACTTTCAATAAAGGAAGTTAAAAAGCAACATGAGACTCGTCTGCTGCAATTGCCCAGCGTGGTTTCTGTCGGTATCGGTTTAAACCAAAACGGTCAATCTGCTATTGTTGTAGGATTAGACCAAGCCAATCCTGAGACTGAAGCCCGTTTGCCCCCACAGCTTGAAGGTTATCCAGTTTTGGTTCGAATTGTGGGCCCCATAAAGGCTCAATAGAATAGTGGGTTTCACATTTGCTTAAAAATTCCACTGCATTAGAGCGATGAAGCAGGATTTTTATTGTAGTGCTTAACTGCATCGGTCCTCACCTGTGCTTACATCTTTTCTGCTTGCTATTCACTCGGCAAAAGAGCCTTCCCTAGAAGTGTCGAGATCCTTTTCTATCCTATTGTTATAATTTGAAATAATATCAATAAATTGACATTTGGATGTACTGTGATAAACTACTTATGGGGCTAACAAGCGGCGTGATTAATTCTTTTCATTTTCTATCCCCTTTCGTCCAGGGTTGTTCGATATAAACCACTTTTTTCACCTAATGTCCTTCAGACGTTTGACTCAGAAACCATCGAGAAGTTTTTAATTTATCAGGTTTTGATAAAACCGAGGAGGTAAAATTGAGTATAAAAAAACAATACCTCAATGACTACCGGACGTGCAAGGTGACCTTCAAAATCCCTAAGAAAATTGGGAAGAATTTAAAAAGAGCGCACGTTTTGGGTGATTTCAACAACTGGTCGTATTCTGATACCCCGATGAAAAAGTTAAAAAATGGAGCTTTCGTTGCAGTTGTTGAACTGCCGATAGGCCGGGAGTACCAGTTCCGCTATCTATTGGACGACGAGTTCTGGATGAACGATTCGGATGCAGACAGATTCGTACCTGTTCCATTTGGAGAGTGTGAAAATTGCGTGCTTGCTACTTATAACGATTCCCATATCCGAATGATCAAGGCCAATCAATTAAAACCGAGATCAACGATGTTGATAATGGGGCAGGTTTAGCGAATATTTTCCTAAATTGGAAGCGTATTAGCGTCTTCCTTCTGAAGATAGTAGCTCAGTGAAGGTAGTCTTTTCAGGTGGGCACTAATTGATATAAGTTTTAATTTCAACCCTGCGGTTTTTTTCTCTCCCCTCAGGGGTGTCGTTGCTTGCGATTGGATTTTCTTGCCCCATACCAAATACTTGAATCTTTGAAGAAGAAATTCCCTTGTTGATAAAATAATGTTTAACTATTTCCGCTCTGGATTTCGACAATTTCTTGTTGTACAGAAAATCGCCATGAGAATCCGTGTAACCTTCAACAGCGATATTCCAATCGGGATGGTGAACAACAAATTCAGCAATTTCGTCAAGCATTTGCAAATCTTCATTCAAAAGTTGATTGGAATCATGTTTGAAAAAAATAACCTTTTTAGAAGGTCCGATATCTTCTCTTGCTTCATTCCAATTGTAATCGCCCTGCTCAATTTCATTGGATTTATCTATCAAATTTGCTTCTATAAGCGCCTCTTCTTCTTCGGTTAAAACAGGTTCAGTTTGTTCAGCTGCCGTGGATTCTGGAACAGAAAATAAAGAGTCATTGTTTCTCAATTCATATATGACATAACCCAAAAATAAAACCGCACTAAACATCAACATAGCGGCAGCAAACTTTAAGGTCCATGATCGAGGCTTGGCAGTCACAATCTTTACATTTTTTTTCTTGATAGGCCGATATGTCGATTTTTTGGCAGGCTTTGTGATTACATGATTTTCTTTGTGCGGCGTTAATTTCGGTTTCCTGGTAGGCTTTATGATTATCTGATTTTTTTTGAGAGGCTTGGATTTCGGTTTCTGGGTGACCACTATTTTTTCGTGTTTCACTATGGGACGTATTCGACCCGCTTTATTGATCGGCCTCTGTTCTCCGGCAATTGAAATTTGTAATTCCTTGGCACACTCGCTAATGATGCTTGCGTCTATGTAGTTTAATTCCAGAGAAAAACCAGTAAGCATGCTGCGATCGCACAGTATATTTATCAGGCGAGGATAGCCACGGGTAAAATGATAAATATGCCGAATGGCGTTGGCACGGAAAATCTCTCTGTTGGTACCGGCAACTCTGAGACGGTGCTGGATATAGAGTCCCGTTTCTTTTTCTGTCAAAGGTTCAAGATGATAATTTGCCGCTATTCTCTGGCGGGTCGCTTTGTTGCGCTCCAGCATTAACATTTTACTGAATTCACTTTGTCCAACAAAGAAAATGTTAATCAGCTTTCGGTCATCCATCTCGATATTAGACAACAGGCGGATCTCTTCAAGAAGAACATGGTTTAATCTCTGGGCTTCATCGATAATAAGCAGAACATTCTTAGCCGAAGCGTATGCTTTCTGAAGAAAATTTTTTATTTTTATCAGAAATGCGCCTTTGCTACTGAAATGTCCGTTTAGTTTAAATTCATTTGCAAGGACCTTGTAAAAATCGATGGTGTTCAATCCAGGATCCGGAATTGTAGCAACTAAGATCGGAATATTAATGGTTCGCACAAGGCGATTTATTAATGCCGTTTTTCCAGTACCGATATTTCCAGTCAGTACCAAAAATCCTTTGTTATCATAGATTCCGTATTCTAATGAAGCGAGCGCTTCACGGTGCTTTTCACCAAGCCATAGAAATCTTGAATCCGGACTTATGGTAAATGGTTTCTTATTTAGACGATAGTGGGAAAGGTACATATATATCCATTATTCTAAGCGATGCTTCTTCTACTAGCTTCTACGCTCTGCAAGAACCATGCGAATCTGTAAAATAATTTTATTATAAATAAAAACAGATGGTTGCAAATTAAGATTTGGAGCAAAGGGTTGCGTTATTGTGAAAAAAATAATCAAATTCATGCAGAAAAGTACTTAAGGGAAAAGTTATCTTAGCAATCCAAAGTTGATTGGACTGACCAAAGATTTTAGAATTTTACTCGATGTTTTACTGCCCTGTATCAGAGGTTATGAGACCGTAATCTTCCGATTTTTGTACAATAAATAACACAATGGTTGTATGATATTTTATACTTATCACATCCGAAATTTTAATGGATGCCCGTTATAACCAATTGAAATCAATTTGAATATAACGATTATATTAAACATGCATGATTTTTGCACAGGTCATCTAAATCATACGACTCAAAAAACGAGATCGTTAGCTTTTGCTGGTTGGTTTCCTAAATGCAGGAGTGCAGGCGCATCTGATGCTTTAGCAACTCCCGATCGTTTCGTTGGTATTCCAAGCACTCAGGTCAATCAATAAAAAAATTTATCTGGTTATCCAGAAAGTCCCAGTTGGCTTTCTTAATACTCCGTTGCTCATGAAATCTTTGGATCTAATTTGTTCTTTGTAGATAACCAGAAAAATTTATTTCCGTTATTGGAGGTTCAGTTCAGGAGGACGGAGGACACCCAAACTTGACAGGAACGTTCAATGGAAACACAGGTGATTCAATACCGCTTCCAATTGCCGGACAAATCCTGGGAAGATTTCAAACTGGAACTGAACACACTTGACCTTGAGCTGAAAAATAATGTTCCGGAAAACCTTCCATCGTGGACAAAACTCGATTTTCACCAATGCTCCAATTGTCCCCTTGAGGTTGTCACCCGTCCTCACTGTCCCCTGGCGGCTAATATAGTTAACGTGGTGCAGCGATTTGATGGTCTGATTTCGTATGATAAGGTCAAGGTAGACGTCATCACGGAGGAGCGTCGGATTTCACAAGAAACAACCGTTCAAAAAGGAATCAGTTCGATAATGGGCCTGGTCATCGCCACCTGCGGCTGCCCCCATACTGCGTACTTCAAGCCGATGGCCCGATTCCACCTGCCCCTGGCAAGTGAAGAGGAAACAATATTCCGTGCAACATCGATGTATTTATTGGCCCAGTACTATTTGAAAAAAGAGTATCGGATCGCTGATTTCGAATTTGAAGGTCTAACCCGGATTTACCGGAATATGCAAATTGTCAACTTCGCAATCGCCGAACGCCTGCGAGCCGCCACCATGACCGATTCCTCGATAAATGCCATAATTTTGCTTGACAGCTATGCGCAGACATTGCCACTTGCTATAGAAAAATCATTGAAGGAGATACGTCATTTGTTTTCCCCTTTCCTTTGATTAGCTGAACTTGAGCAATGGCTCTTCTAAAATCCTTTTTCTTCTTGATGCCGACGGCGTATCGACGGTTATCAATCTTGCAGTTATTGTTGGCTAAATTCCCTCATCCAACTTCTGTCTAACATTAGTAAATCTGTGAATAATATTTCATAATATCTGCAACTATTTCCACAAATTTTCCCACTTCATATCTGTTTTTTTCATCTACTGCTGGTGTTTTTAAAAACTGTCTACCAGATCAAGCTAAATTTATTTAAAATTTAAGAGTTTGAAATTGAATTTAGATTCTAAAATTTAATGAGGGCATGATTATTGCATTTATTTTATATATGAATTAATACGATGGAGACATACTTAAGATACTAACTAAAATAATCAAAATTGACTGATTCGCCATGAAATCAACCCCCACCATTTATTGTATTTCGCGCTCTTGTTCTAATTGTGGCAGTGAAAATGAAGATCTAATTCATGCTGACAGCAATTGCATATACAATCATCTAGGCAAATTTGTCTGCATAGACTGCTGTGAAAGGTGTGACTGGATTGACAGTTGTGCGATATTTAGAACTTGGGAAGTCGCTTTTTATTCCAACAACATCCAATATCCTATGCCCGCCCAAAGGCTAAAGTAACCGCATAGCAGCAAAAGTTGCTACAAGAATTTCAATGCAGTTTAAATCTGA
>JASFJP010000358.1:0-5367 GCA_050121225.1 Desulfobacterales bacterium | reverse complement strand
TATCGGAACCCTGATTGAGCATTAGGCATGTGGCGAGCGCCATATCGGCAATTTCAAAAAACCTATGCGAGGTAACTTCCATGATTGAATCGATATATGAAGAAACACGGGCGAGTATGGACAAAACCGTCGATTCCTTGAAAAAGGAGTTGAATCGAATCCGGACAGGCCGTGCGTCCCTTTCCATTCTTGACGGTATCAAAGTGGATTACTACGGGACACTGACGCCTCTCAATCAAATGGCCACATTGGCCGTTCCGGAAAGCCGCTTGATTACGATTCAACCCTGGGATGTTTCTGTTATTAAGGATATTGAAAAAGCAATTCTAAAATCGGATCTAGGTTTGACACCATCCAACGATGGAAAAATTATTCGTATCTCTATACCTCCCTTAACCGAGGAGCGCCGCAAAGAAATCGTTAAGGTTGTTCATAAAGTCTGCGAAGACTATAAAGTCTCCGTCAGAAATGTCCGGCGTGATTCCAATGACCTTGTGAAAAGCATGAAAAAAGATGGCGAGATTTCCGAAGATGACGCGTTTAAGTCCCAGGATCGGGTTCAAAAAATAACCGATGAGTTCGTAAAGCTTATCGATGAATGCTATAAAGAAAAAGAGAAAGAAATCCTTGAATTCTAGTTCTTCCTCCGCCGACCTTCCAGACTTAGATACCAACAAATTGCCCGTTCACGTTGCCGTGATAATGGACGGCAACGGTCGCTGGGCCAAACAGCGCCTGCTGACCCGCATCAAGGGACATGAGAAAGGATCCGATACGGTTCGCACCGTTGTACGAACATGCCGTGAAATCGGTATCCCCTATTTAACTCTTTATGCTTTTTCTACTGAAAACTGGCAGCGACCGAGAAAAGAGGTTGAGGCACTGATGATGCTCCTCAACAAATTTCTGCGCTCGGAGAAAGCGGAGATGATTGAGAACAATATCAGATTGCATGCCATCGGACAGGTAGATCGCTTGCCAGCTTTCGTGAGAGAAACATTGCATCAAACGATGACGGCCACAAAAGAAAATACGGCGCTGAATCTCGTCTTGGCTCTGAGTTATGGTGGACGAACCGAGATCGTTCGTATGGTCCGGGAAGTGGCCGAAAGAACTAAGCGCGGCTTAGTTGATCCGGAATCGATAACCGCCGAAATGGTTGCCGACCATCTTTATACCCATAACATTCCTGATCCGGACCTATTGATCCGAACCAGCGGGGAGATGCGGATCAGCAATTTTCTTCTCTGGCAGATCGCGTACACGGAGATTTTTGTAACCTCCACATTGTGGCCTGATTTCAGCAAAGAAGAATTTCTCCACATTCTGCATGAATTTCAGCATCGTGAACGTAGATATGGGAGGATCTAGTTGAATTGACCCTTTTTGCAACGTTGGGGTTGATTCGGGTGATTACTTGAGCAGTCAGATCGCTAACTTGTGCAAAGGTCGTTAAACTCGATCTCATCGAGTTCCTTTTTCTTAGCATGCAACTTACTTAGCGGAGTGAACAGCCTCGTGCATTTGAAGCGTTGGATTACAGGACTGACGGCCTTACCGGTTCTCATCTTTTTGGTTTACACCGGCGGGATCCCTTTTGTGTTGCTGGTCAGCGTTGCATGTCTATGTTCGTTTTGGGAATATTGTCGTATCGTTTTCAATAACGAGCGCGATGTCCAACCTAATCTTGTCATCTGGTGGGGATACTTCATCTGTCTTTTTATCCTAATTATGGCACATATGGCGGGTTTGCAGACTGTTGCCGTTATCATTGCATCCAATCTTGTTTTGGCCGGTCTGGTTTCGGTGTTTATTTACAAATCCAAGCCATCCATAGTTGATGTCATTCCGAAACAGGTCCAAGGAATCGTCTATATTCCCTTGTTACTGTCCTTTCTGGTTCTGATCCGGCGCGATTCGAACGGAATGACATGGATATTCTTTCTGCTGAGCATCATTTTTGCAGGTGATGTTTGTGCATATTATGTCGGATCCTACTTCGGCAAGCATAAACTGGCACCAGCTATCAGTCCGGGAAAAACCGTCGAGGGTGCCATCGGAGGACTTGCCGGCAATCTTTTGGCAGGTGCCATCGGAAAGTACTTTTTTCTTCCTGAGTTATCATGGAGCATGAGTATTTTGTTTTTTTTAGCCGCTGGAATTGCCGGGCAGGTGGGCGATTTGTATGAATCCGAGCTGAAACGATCTTCACAAATCAAAGATTCCGGCGGTATTTTACCCGGGCATGGTGGTTTTTTGGACCGGATCGATGCGCTCTTATTTGCATCACCGGTAGCATATGCGTTTAAAATGTATATATTTTAATTTGGTGCTCGCACCGGATGCTGTATTCGGATTACCGCTTGACGCGGTTTAGAATTATAATTTCTTTGCATTTACTAAAAATTTTCATCACGAGAATATGAGACATCTTTCCATACTCGGATCTACCGGGTCTATCGGCTGCAACGTGCTCAGCATTGTAGAGATGTTTCCGCAACATTTCTGTGTTACTGCCCTTGCGGCCAAAAAAAATGTTCGGTTGCTGGCGCGTCAGATAGAACAGTTTCAACCTGAAGTCGCGGTGGTCTTTGATGCAGACCGGGCGCAGGCATTGAGGGAACTTCTGCCGAGTAGTACTGATGTCAATATTCTATATGGCGAAAAGGGTTATCGGGCTGCTGCTATCCATGATTCGGCAGAGATGACCGTGACTGCTATGGTAGGTGCCGCAGGGTTGAAACCTACCCTGGCTGCAATTGAAGCCGGCAAACGCATAGCGCTCGCAAATAAAGAAACACTCGTGATGGCAGGTGATGTCGTCATGCAAAAGGCCGCCCAAAAAGAGATACAAATTCTTCCCATTGACAGCGAACACAGTGCTATTTTTCAATGTCTTCAAGGTGAACGCACGAAGGACGTCGAAAGGATTCTTTTAACTGCATCAGGCGGACCTTTCTTGCATAAGCCAAGCAATGAATTTTCCTCCATTACCAGAGAGGAGGCGTTAAATCATCCCAACTGGGAGATGGGGCAAAAAATCACGATCGACTCGGCCACGTTAATGAATAAGGGTTTGGAGGTCTTGGAGGCCAAATGCCTCTTTGGCGTGTCACATGAAATGATTGAGGTTGTCGTTCACCCACAGAGCGTCATTCACTCTATGGTTGCTTATCATGACGGTTCGGTTATTGCGCAGCTCGGAATTCCGGATATGAAGGTCGCAATTGCCTATGCCTTGTCATATCCAGAACGCCTCCCACTTAGACAACCATTACCGGTTTTCGACAGCAACCAAGCCCTGACTTTCCAGAAACCCGACCTTAACAAATTCCCTTGCCTAGCGCTTGCGTTTAGCGCCTGTGAGGTCGGCGGCACGATGCCGGCAGTGCTGAATGCCGCCAATGAAGTAGCGGTGCATGCCTTTTTGGATCGACAAATAGCGTTTATTCAAATTCCGGTGGTAGTTGCCTGTGCCATGGAAAAACATACAGCGATCTCCCAACCCGAATTGGAAGACATTCTTACTGCTGATCAATGGGCCCGGCAAGTTGCAGAGGAGATGATCAAGGAAATTGCAGAGTATTCGTAGGTGTTAAAAAAATTAAATATTGCCTTAACTGAGTGAATCGCAGTGGCGTCCATTATCAGGGCCAAACCGATTTGCTTTTAATCCAATTTAAGTAACTAGCGAAATTAAACATGGGTACAAATATTTTTGCATTTATTATCGTATTGGGTGTTCTTATTTTTTTTCATGAATTCGGTCACTTTCTGATCGCTCGATTATTCGGTGTCGGAGTAGAGAAGTTTTCGCTTGGATTCGGGCCGCGGTTGTTAGGTAAAAAAATCGGAATAACCGATTATCGCATTTCGGCGATTCCTTTGGGCGGGTATGTGAAAATGATCGGTGAGGAACCTGATGCCAAGATTGATCCCGTTGATATACCGCTTTCGTTTACGCACAAACATGTGGTCAAACGGATGTTGATTGTTGCGGCGGGCCCGTTTTTTAATATACTGCTTGCCATCATTATTTTTTTTGGAATATTCTATGTCACCGGTATGTTCATCCTAAAACCGTCGGTTGGGACCGTAAAAGAGGGTTCGCCTGCATTTTCGGCTGGGATCCAAAAAGACGATTTGATTACAGCCATTAACGGTTCGGAGATTTCCAGTTGGGATCAAATGGCGGAAATCATCAATGCCAGCCGAGGCAAACCCATACGGTTGTCATTGCGTCGTCACGAAGGTATGCAGGATGTTACCATTCAGCCTGAGTTGGTTGCTACTCAAAACATATTCGGTGAAGACATACAGCGCTATGTCATCGGAATTACTGCATCTGGAGCATCCTATGCAAAAAATCTTACCCTAGTTGAGGCGTTTACTGAAAGTTTGATCCAAAGCTATAGAGTATGCGAGTTGATGGTGGTCATTATTGCCAAGTTGATTAAAGGCGATATTTCTACCGACACGTTGGGTGGTCCGATCATGATTGCTCAGATGGCCGGTGACTCGGCCAAAGCCGGTATCGGCAGTCTGATTTCATTCATCGCACTGATCAGCATTAATTTGGCAATCATTAATTTGCTTCCGATACCCGTGTTGGATGGGGGACATTTGCTGTTTTTTTTCATTGAAGCCGTCAAGGGGCAACCGGTAAGCGTGAAGGTGCGCGAAGTCGCGCAGCAAATCGGTCTTTTCATTTTGATCCTGCTGATGATTCTGGTTTTTTACAACGATATAACTCGGATACTCTTCAGTTGATGTTATACACAGCTATATATGGTTATCTGACAGACAAAACTGCTTCTCTGGGGTGAAGTTAAAAGCCTGGCTCTTTGGGCAAGATTCTTTACGGATACGCGGGACATTATGCCACACAGACTTGAAATCGCTCTAAAAGAAAATCTAGTTGATGCAGAAGGGGAGGGAATTCGACAAAAAGCCAAATCATATTTTGGTATCAAGATGAACCAGGTACGCACCGTCCATGTTGTCACCATTGATGCCTGCCTGTCGCACGATCAACTGCAAGACATCCAGGCCGAAATCTTTACCAATCCGGTAACCCAATTGTCCTCCTATGATCCACTCCGGATAGATTTTGACTGGACTATTTGGGTTGGTTATCGGCCCGGAGTACGGGATAATGCCGGCAGTACAGCCGTCGAGGCCATTGAAGACTTGCTCGGAATACGATTTAAGGCTGAGGAAGCCGTGTATACGTCGAAGCGTTACTGCATCCAGGGGGGCGGGCTACATGGCGATGATCTGGAAAAAATCGCCGGCGAACTATTGGCCAACAACATTATCCAGCAGTGGCGAATATTTTCAGGACACCAATGGAATCCCCAGGAAGGT
>JASFJP010000357.1:0-5381 GCA_050121225.1 Desulfobacterales bacterium | reverse complement strand
GTTTGGTTATGCGTTGTGTCAGAAAGGAAAAGGCCGAAAAAAGTGATATCTGAAAAATTCTATGGATACCGTAAAATTATTGATTGATGGACAAGAGGTAGAAGCACCCATTGGCGCCACTATTCTTGAAGCCGCGCGTCAGGCGGATATTTACATTCCATCCCTATGTTATCATCCAGATTTACCTCCGGCAAAAGGGATTGCTGCAACATCGGCTGTTTTTCAGGGTAGCCGAAAAATTGATAATGCCATGCCCGAGGAAGTCGGTAAGGGTTGTGGAATCTGTGTGGTTGAGGTGGAAGGCAACGATAAGCTGGTCGGCGCCTGTGCAACCGAAGTCCAAGCGGGCATGGAGGTGGTCACCAAGAACGAACGTGTAACCACCAAACGTCAGGAAAATCTAGCACCCATCATGACCCGACATCCACATGCTTGTCTAACGTGCACTCAACAGGAGGGATGCCCTCGGAGCCAGTGCTCTTCTAATGTACCGGAAAAAGAACGCTGTTGCCCTCAGTTGGGTCATTGCGAGCTGCAGCATGTTGTTAACTATGTCGGCATTCTGGATTCAACACCCAAATGGATTCCTACAGATTTGACAATTTTCAATGAGCATCCGCTTTTTAAGAGAGATTACAATCTGTGCATTGGTTGCACGCGGTGTGTCCGAGCCTGTCGTGAATTAAGAGGTATCGATGCCATTGGTTTTGTCTATGATCAACACGGCCAGGTTTGCGTGGGCTCGTTGGCTGAAACACTGGAAGAATCCGGCTGTAAATTTTGTACCGCCTGCGTTGAAGTGTGCCCGACCGGCGCTTTAATCGACAAAGCCGTCGAAACCGGGACAAAAGAAGAAGACATTGTGCCCTGCATAGCAGCATGTCCGGCCGCCATTGACGTTCCCGGCTATTTGAGAATGATCGCTCAGAGCAAAGCCGATGAAGCTAACGCTGTAATCCGGGAAAAAGTTCCTTTCCCGGGGGTACTCGGTCGGGTTTGCTTTCATCCATGTGAAGACGTCTGCCGGCGCGGCGAGATCAACGAACCAATATCCATTTGTGCATTGAAACGCTATGCCGCCGACGGGGACAAGGGACTATGGAAAAAAGAGAATAATGTGGGAGCTGGCAGCAGCAAGAAAGTAGCCGTCGTCGGCGCCGGACCTGGGGGTCTCACGGCGGCATTTTACCTTCGAAAACAAGGTCATGCAGTGACAATTTTTGATTCAAACCAGCAACCCGGCGGTATGATGCGTTACGGCATTCCGCAATACCGCCTGCCCAGGGAAATATTAGACCAGGAGATCAAAGACATCCTGGATTTGGGTATTGAGTTTAGAGCGTGTCAAATGTTAGGGCAAGATTTCTCTTTGGATCAGTTAAAAAATAGGGGTTACCATGCCGTTTTTTTAAGTGTCGGTGCTCAGCTTAGCCAACGGATTCCCTTAAAGGGCTGCAATGCGCCGGATGTATTGTGGGGTGTCGAATTTCTTCGAAGGGTTGCTGAGGGTGAAGATGTTAAACTCAAAGACCGTGTCGTTGTCATCGGAGGTGGAAATGTTGCAGCAGATGCTGCTATGACAGCGCTTCGCTGCGGAGCTACCGACGTCAAAATAGCGTGTCTGGAATATGTAGCGGAAATGCCGGCCAGTCCATGGAAACTTGAAGAAGCAAAGGCTGAAGGCGTTGAGATCATGCCGTCTCGGGGAGCGGATAAAATTATCACTGAGCAGGGCAAGATCGCTGGTATAGATCTTGTCGAATGTACCTCTGTATTGAGTGAAAACGGTGATTTTTGTCCTGAGTTTAGTGATACAAAAGAATGCATTCCGGTGGATCAGGTTATTGTGGCAGTCGGTCAAACAACTGATCTTTCCTTTCTCGAAAGCGACAGTCAGATCAAGACAGTTAGAGGGGTGATTATTGTTGATGAAGATACCCTTGAAACCGGGATACCCGGTGTGTATGCCGGCGGAGATGTTGTCAACATGCCGGGGGCGATTATCCATGCCATTGCCGCCGGACGGCAGGCGGCAGTATCCATCGATCAGGCATTGGGCGGTTCAGGTAAGATCGATGAGACGCTTTTTCACCGCGGAAATCCTGACTCCTATCTGGGGCGTGATGAGGGATTTGCCACCTGGATGCGTGAAAAAGCGCCCGAACAGGTAGTTGAGACCCGTGTTAAAAACTTTAGTGAAGTTGTTACCCGCTATAGCGATGAGCAGGCAGTTAGGGAGGCCAAACGCTGCCTTCAGTGTGACCTGAGACTGCAATTGGGATGCAATCCTGTGCCCCCGCAGGATTGGTTGCCCTTTGATAAAGAGAATATCAATCTAGTGCCCAAAACGGAGGGCGTTTTTCAGTTACTGGACAATGATCGCAATGTGCTGGCAATAAAAGGAACTGCCAATCTGCGGCAGGAGTTATTGATAGCGCTAGAAGAAAGTGACAGTGCCATGCTGTTTGAATTTGAAGAAGATAAGATGTATTCCCAGCGCGAGAGCGAGTTGATACAAAAATACTTACAGAAGCACGGCGAGATGCCGGGAGGCGGTGCTAATGATTTAGATGATCTGTTTTGATTCGATCATGGTTTACTTTTGTTTCTTTTGTCCGGAAGCGGCTTGCGAATTTTCGATCTCCGGTTTAGCTGAAGCCTGTTTGGTAACTTTACCGAGTAGATAGGTGGCGTTACTGATACCGAGAAGTGTCAACACGGATGGTTGCAACAAGGCTTCAATGCCATTCATGATCGATCCATCTCTGCCAACCACAAATAGAAAGGCGAAGGCGACAATAAAATTCCAGATCAGCATCTGGAGTCGAGATACGCTTGGTTTACCTCCCTTTCCATCAGCGCTGGTCTCAAAAACGAAACTGGCGATGGATTCCGGTGCTCTGCCTTTATATATCATGTATACAATGAGGCCGGCGATGGCACCGAGAACAATAGCGGCAAATAATAGAATAAGGGCGCTAATCAAATTTATGAATTGGTCAATGGCCATAACTTTCCCTCCTTTTATGCACAGCGTCTCAATTAATTAGACATTCGCCCTTTGAATCCTTGACGTTTAAACGACCGTCTAGAATCAAAAAATAGAACGTTGTGTGTGGTTGCGAAAAATGATCTATACCTGAATCCCGCAACATTCAGGTTATACCCTCTATAGCCCCATATACATTCGGTTCAGGGCGTATCCTTTCCGAACATTGTAAGAATTCTACCGCCCGTAATTTTGGATAACAGATAAGCGGTCCCGGAAACGCCGGTGAACGCTTCTATATTGATATTACCAAATAGCTGAATCGCGGCTTGGATTTCGCCGGGATCATCAGCAGCCAGCACAGCTATGAGAAATTTTAGCGCGAATGCCAATGATCCAAAAAGCAATAGATAGCGGGATAAATGATTGGGCCGGCCACGTCGGTTGGTGAACAGATCGTTCCAAGGCACAGATTCTATCTGCAAATTTCTTAACAATACAAGAAAAAGAAAGCCAAGGAACGCATAGCCCACCCATGGTATCATGTTTATGATTGATGCAAACATCATAGTTTATGTTCTCTGCTTAAAGGCAAAATAGGATTATTCCCAAGATTGGGTTTTAAGGCCAACTCAACGCCGGCTAACGCATAAAATTTTCAGTTTAAATAGCTTCGGCTTTTGTTCTTGTCCGGCAATAGCACACACTCTTTTTTTAGGTCAAGCACTTAAAGCTGCTGTTGATTGTGGACCACAAGGCAGAATCCCTTCCCTGGCAAAACCACTATTGGGTAACTTCGAAACTCTCAATTTGCTGTTTTCACGCCTTTAACGTCGCCAAAGCAAATACAAATCAATATGACAAACGTGCACTTGACAATTGTCAGACGCTCCTCTATGGTACTTCACCAATTAAGACTTCCTCATTTTCACTCCAAGAATCAATACTGATATAAATTCGATATCCAAATCTAACAAGGAACCATTTTTTAACCATCAACAGTAGAAGGGAGGTGAATGATAAAGAGATAAACAGGAATTTGCCGACTGACGTTCAAAAAATGGTACTGTCGGTATGGTCGACGCATGTACTTGAATCCCGTCGGATAGTTTGAAACATCGGTTCATAAGAACATTACTTCAAAAAGGAGGTCATTTTATGAAAAGAGGTACACTGATTGTCATGATCGTTCTTTTTTCAGCTTTATTTGCTTTTAGTGCAAGCCACGCGAAACCGTTTAAAATTGCTGCCATCTTTCAGACCGCGATTGAGGAACCATGGGATGGCGTGATCCATCAGGCCTGTCTGAAAGCGCAGAAGGAGATGGGCAACATCGAATATGAGTTCACCGAAAAAATAGCTGCAGCCGATTTTGAAAAGGTTCTTCGGGAATATGCGGAAAGAGGATTTGATCTGATCGTGGGCGACGCCTTCCTGGCCGGCGAAGAACCGGCGAGAAGGGTTGCCAAGGATTATCCTGAAATTGCATTTGCCTTTGGTTCCGAGTTTGGTCCTGTGGCTCCAAATTTTTCCGTTTTTGACAACTGGATTCACGAGCCCGCGTATCTGTGTGGCGTGATCGCCGGTAAAATGACCAAGTCCAACGTGCTCGGCGTGGTTGCGGCCATCCCGATCGGAGAGGTGAACCGACTGGTCAATGCTTTCAAGGCCGGCGCTTTAAAGGTCAATCCGAAGGTCAAAGTTAAAATTTCCTACATCGGCGGTTGGTTTGATCCACCCAAGGCCAAAGAAGCTGCAATTGCTCAAATCGAGGCCGGCGCGGATCTGATTTTTGCTGAACGATTCGGGGTTTTTGAGGCCTGCAAGGAAAAGGGTATTTTTGCATTCGGCAACATGTCCGACCAAAATGCCCTTGCTCCAGATGTGGTCATCACGGGACCTGTTTGGGATATGTATCCCACAATCAAGTTCTGTATCGAGATGGTAAAGAAAAAAGCCTGGGTCTCCATGGATCTCGGGGAATGGTCCATGATGGCTAAAGGGGGCGCCTCCCTCGCTCCGTTCCATGGTTTTGAAAAAAAACTACCGGCCAATTTGATAAAGGAAGTACGAGATCTTGAACAGAAAATATTAAACGGAACCTTTCGTGTCCCGGTGGACGAGCAGAAGCCAATTTCGGACTAACCTCGCAATTGAGCAATGCATAATTAGCCACCCCAGAGGAATAGGCTTCGCCCCGATGAAATATGCTTCGCATTTCATTGGGCAAGCACAGGCAACTTTTTTAGGGTCTAATTCTTTGCAGCTTGTTGTAGCGAAGCGGAAATCCCGCCCAGCGGGGCTGCGATATAATAGCCATTTTTCCTATAACCCGATACCCAGTCAGCTTGCGGCGGGGAGGCTTTATTATCGTACTATTGGCTTTATACCT
>JASFJP010000356.1:0-5399 GCA_050121225.1 Desulfobacterales bacterium | reverse complement strand
CCGGCGAGATACATTCCGACCAGAAACACCAGATGGGACATCCCGTATAACAAAGGTCCACCGATCGCAATCAGCCAAGGTCGGTCAAGATAAATGGCAAGGGCTCCTAACGCGCCAATGGCGGGCCAACCGATGATATAGCTCAAACAGATGGCCGATACACCAAGAATGACGCGGATTGAAGGTTTTTCCTTAAAGGCGCTTAAATCCGCTTTATCCTCTATAGCGGAACGAACATATTCGGTTTCGGATATGCGCTTGATGATGTTCATCTTCATTATTCTGGCAGATAAGAAATGACAAAATTCATTTTAACACAGGTTCAAATTTTTTGAAGGGGAAAAGGCGAATGCCCTGGGAGTATTTCGACAAATTTTACTGCATCTCAATCGAGGAGCGAGCAGACAGACGGGCCGATGCTAAAGTTCAATTCAAAAAAGTCGGCCTGGCCGATAAAGTGGAATTTGTCATTGTCCGGAAGCATCCACACAATTGTGAGGAAGGTATATATTATTCACATATGGCCTGTATAAAAAAAGGCCTTCAGGCCGGGGCCGACACTATCGTCATATTCGAAGATGATATTCTGTTCGATCGCTTCAGCCCTGCCGGTCTCAAAAACTGTATCAACTTTCTATCAGGCACCGACCATTGGAATGCGCTGTTCTTTGGATGTCTGGTTTCAGACAGTAAGAAAACCGAAAACAAATCGGTCCTCAGAGTAAAGTATCGCTGTCTGGCCCATGGCTATGTCTTGAATCGCCAATTCGCCAAATTGTTGGTTACAATCCCATGGCAGGAAATACCCTATGATTATCTGCTGAATAGTTTTGCTAAAGGCTATTATAGCGTTTATCCCTCCTTTGCTTTTCAAAGCAGCTCCCGCACGGATAACGACAAGAAAATGGGCCTGGATAGATTTCGAAGATTATTTGGAGGACTCAGGCGAATTCAGAAGTGGAATGAGTTTTATCATCGCTACAAAATACTGGTTATCACAGCGCATATAATCCTGCTGTTAATTATACTAAACCTGTTTTTTTTAATTACATGAAATCAAACTCTTTTCACTGGCGCCGCATAATCATCACCCTGGTTGTGGTGACCGGCTTATTTGTCGTCGGCTTGTCTCGTGTAGACGTTGAAACGGATATCGTCGGTTTTCTGCCGAAGGGTGATCCCGTAATTTCTGATGCACTTTATATTTTCAAAAACCACCCGATTCAAGACCAGCTTATCATCGATGTCAGCTTAAACACGCAAAATCTGGACCTATTGGTTGAATGCGGCCAACGGGTAGAAAATCGCCTGAGACAAAGTAAATTGTTTGAGAAAGTGGGTTTGCAGGATTTTCAATCCTTGATACCCGATCTGGCCTTTCATATTTTAAATCATCTACCGCTTTTGTTCTCAACTGAAGAATTGCAGAATCAAATCCAACCACGGCTGGATCCTCTGAAAATTACAAAAAAAATTGCAGATACTCAATTAACACTATTCAACCTTGAAGGCATCGGGCAGGCTGAGTTCATTTCCAGGGATCCCCTGGGATTCAAGGATATCGTGATGGGACGACTGGTGCATCTGGCCCCAACCCAATCAGCAAATATCTACAAGGGCCAGCTCATTTCAAAGGACGGCAAGCACTTGCTGATCATTGCCGATTCGGCCGAATCCAGCACCGACACAGCCTTCGCCCGCCAGACCGCGGCATTGATAAACACAATCGCTGCAGATCTTGAACAACTCCATGCTAAATCCGGCCACAGGTTTACCCTGACGCCCATGGGCGCCTATCGAATTGCCCTGGATAACGAACTTATAGTGAGAAAAGATGTCCGCAATGCCATCGTTTTCGCAACTCTCGGAATAGTTCTGCTGCTCATTTTCACATTTCCGCGGCCCTATTTGGGAGTGCTATCCCTGCTGCCAGCAATTGCCGGTGCGATGACGGCCTTTTTTGTGTTTTCTCTGATCCACGATGCTGTTTCCCTGATGGTGCTCGGCTTCGGCGGGGCCATCATATCTATATCCGTCGACCACGGGATTGCCTATCTTTTGTTTCTGGATCGGCCGCACAGGACTTACGGCAAAGATGCGTCAAAAGAGGTGCGGGCCGTTGGACTGGTTGCCGCGCTGACGACCATCGGCGCTTTTGCAGCCCTGAATTTCAGCGGGTTTCCTATTTTGGAGCAACTGGGTCAGTTCACAGCCCTTGGAATTGCATTTTCATTTATTTTTGTTCACACGGTTTTTCCTCTGTTTTTCCCTGAGATGCCCCCGGCGCATAGTAGAAGGAGGCCGCTTCAGAACCCAGTCGACAAGTTGGCGCGTGCAGGCAAAAAAGGAGCTTTTGTGGCCCTCCTTTTCGCTGTCGTTATGCTTTTTTTTGCGAAACCGAATTTTAATGTCAGCCTCAGTTCCATGAACACGGTGAGCATGGATACCAAAGCTGCTGAAGATATGATTTCAACGGTCTGGGACATGGAATTCAACAAGATTTATTTAATGACGGAGGGTGAAACGCTAAAAGATCTCCAGCTGAAAGGGGACCGGCTGCTGGAAATGATGGCGCATGAACGGCGTACCGGATCGCTGTCTTCGGGCTTTGTTTCTTCAATGGTCTTTCCAGGTGCAGAAAAACAACAGCAAAATTTTGCAGCATGGAAAGAATTTTGGAACAGCAACCGGGTCACAGAACTGGAAAATTACATAAAGGAAGCTTCTTTAAGCTTTGGTTTCACCCCAGATGCGTTTGAGCCGTTCTTTGAAATGCTAAACGCAAATTCTTATGATCCTAAAGCCATGGCCATTCCCGAAAAGTTTTTCGAATTAATGGGCATCACTACAGATCAGGAAAGAAAGACCTGGCTACAGGTCAGTAGCTTGAAAACCGAAAAAAACTACAGGGCCGAGGCTTTCTATGTCAAATACGGCATGCTTGGTAAGATGTTCGATCCAAACTTTTTTTCGCAAAAACTGGGCCAGCTGCTGTTTGCCACCTTCACGAAAATGCTGGTGATCATCGGGTTGAGCGTTATGGTTCTGTTGTTTCTATACTTTGTTGACCTGTCATTGACGTTAATTTCCCTGCTGCCCGTTATATTTGCACTTATCAGCACCCTGGGAACGCTGAACCTGATCGACCATCCGCTGGACATCCCTGGATTGATGCTGGCAATTATCGTGATCGGTATGGGCATCGACTATTCGCTTTTTTTTGTCCGTTCTTATCAGCGATACGGTGATCCGGCCCATCAATATTTCGGACTTATCCGGATGACCGTCTTCCTCGCAGGGGCATCCACCATCATCGGATTCGGTGTATTGTGTATGGCCCAACACTCCCTTTTAAGGAGCGCCGGAATTACCTCACTGCTTGGAATCGGTTATTCTCTTATCGGCGCCTTTGTCATCCTGCCGCCGCTATTGAAATACCGGCTTAGAGCTCGGCAAGAAGACAAGCCCAAACAAGGCAGTATTCAAGATCGGGTTTTATGGCGCTACAAAAATTTGGAAGCCTATCCTCGCTTGTTTGCCAGGTTTAAAATGCAATTTGATCCGATGTTTTCGGAGCTACCCCGATTTTTAAATTCTTACAAAGGGATCCGCAGTATAATGGACATTGGCTGCGGCTGCGGCGTGCCGGCCGCCTGGCTGCTCGAACGCTTTCCCGGGGCCAAAGTAACCGCAATCGATCCGGACGCCAGGCGGGTTCGGGTTGCTTCCAGGGTTGTGGGTGCGAACGGTAAGGTTAAAATTGGAGGCGCTCCGGATATACCGGTCGTATCGGATCCGGTAGACCTCGCCATAATGCTGGACATCGTCCATTTTCTCAGAGATGATGAGCTGATGCTGACCTTTAAACATCTTTACGATCGCATCAAGCCCGGTAACCACCTGATCCTCAGAGCCGCTGTTCCACCGACACGCCGTATTCCCTGGGCCTGGTGGTTTGAATACCTAAAGCTCAAGATCCAACAAATCCAACCCTGTTATCGCTCCCCTGAAAAGATTAAAGCCATGCTCATTCAGACTGACTTCGATGTTGAACAAACGGAACCGTCCGGCACCAAAGGAGAATTGATCTGGTTTATCGTTTCAAAAAAATTGCCCAATGAAAAATATAGAATCCAATAAACTAAAATTTTCGATGGCCGCAAAAATCGGCCTGATTGCATTCCTGCTGGCCGTTTTGCTTATCATTTTTGACGGTTGGCTGACCGTTATTCCATTGGCCGGATTTGTTTTACTCTGTCTTGCCGCTCCTTTTTTCCCTCGGTTCGGATTTTATGTCCCCGTGATCAGCCGGGGCGCCTCAGGGAAAAAGGCGGTGGCCATTACCTTCGATGACGGTCCGGACCCCCTGACGGCACCGCCGCTTTTGAAATTGCTTTTAACACATCGGGTGAAAGCGACTTTTTTTATTACAGGGAAAAAAGCTGCCACGCACCCGAAATTAGTGGAAGCAATTGTGCAACACGGCCATTCGGTCGGCAACCATTCTTATCATCATAGCTACCGGATGCTTTTCAAAACCTGCAAGTCCATAGTTGAAGATATAGAAGCCACTCAAAAGGTGTTGCTCGATTTGGGAATCCGGCCACTGGCCTTTCGCCCGCCGGCAGGTATCACCAGTCCCAGACTGCGTTCAGCCCTATTAAAAACGGGCATGTATCTTGTCAATTTCAGCTGCCGTCCCCTGGATGGTGGCAACCGCCGGATACACAATATTGCAAAAAATATTTTAAAGTGCATTCGTCCTGATGACATTGTTTTACTTCATGACAGCCGACCAGTTGACGAAAGCTTAATTCCGGCCTGGTTAAACGAGATCGAAAATCTTCTGGTAGGCATCGAAACCAAAGGTCTTATGGTTCTGCCCTTGTCCGAGCTAATCGGACGACCGGTAATGATATCTCGGGTTGGCGGTGTTGAGGAAGCAAGATGAAGAGTCGCCACTCAAATCATAATGGATGTTGATTTCTAATATACACTTTTCACTGATTTAGATTCACATGAGTCACCCCTTGTACATTTGTAAGCACAATCTGCAGGCAGAAATGAATAAAACGGATTGTGGACTGATAATAATATTCACAAAGCTGGAAATGTGTATGTCGTATTACGTAAAACACACTCAAAACCAGATCTCAGAAAAAATTCAAAATACAAATTTAAGACCAAGAACGATAGACATGTAAAAAGGCAGAGCCTTTGTTGAACCCTGCCTTTCTAACGTAGGCGTTTCTTAAACCGCTCCGGCTGCCCGACTTATTCCCGGGGCGTTGATTTGAGACTGTCGGGCCTCAGTTTAAGTTTCTAATGGCAATGGAATCGGCATCTATATTTTGTGGCAGGAGGTCTTTTGAATCTTGTTCGGTTTGAGCCAGTGGCAG
>JASFJP010000355.1:0-5405 GCA_050121225.1 Desulfobacterales bacterium | reverse complement strand
CCGGTATGTAACGGCAAAAACGTATTCAGCTCATCCATTGAGTCGCAATCCTTCAGAACATGGGAAAAATGATTTTCCTCAAAATATCCCTTCCTTTATTCGATATCACAAACTCGGTAAAAAATTAAATTAGATATACCCGTTCTAAACCTTGTCGGTGATAATCCAAGCGGTATAACGACCATCCCCTTCGATCGTGGCCGAACTGCCATAAGATTCAATCATATCGCGTATTTGTTGCGGAGTATAAAATTGGCTTCGCATTAATGCCAATTTCTCAATCAGAGCAAGTATTTTGACCCCGCTATGGTTTAGATCGGGTTCTTCGATGACCAACCGCCCCCCCGGTTTTAGAACACGTATCAAATCACCGATGGCTTCATGCTGACTGCAGAAATGATGTAAGGCATCAACCACTAAAACCCTGTCAAAGAATCCATCTGCAAATGGCAGCCGTTCGACGTGTGCACGAACCGGATTTGCATTTTTCAATTGAGCCTTTTTTAGCATTTTTAAGGACAAATCGTTGATAACGATGTTATCGACTAGATTGTTCAAATGGGATGAGACACGTCCGGTGCCGCCGCCGCCGTCCAACAGCCATCCATTTGTAGGTAATTTCAAAAGGTTACGCAGATGCTTGATGTCTGGGGGGCCCATCAGACGGTCGTACACCGAAGCGATAAAGTCAAAATGATCCAGCATGGTATTTTGAAATGGTTGAAATGCGTTATAAATAAAGGGTATAACAAAAAAAGTTACTGATTACCGTAAATCTGCCATTGGTTCGGAGGCAACGATCATACGTTGCACGAAATTATCTTTCAAGAACAATTCAATACGATATTTCAGAAAACCTGACGAGTCCTTAGATTTCGCACTGGAGTATTGATTTAAACGTGTATTTGAGGTATTGTACTTAAAATTTCGGTTGTTCAGAAATAGCTAATATTTCTAAATTGTTATCAACATACGGTGAATATCCGAGCCATAAATCGTGGTCTACTGTCTGCCATCTTATCGATGGCCGCTCTACGCGCTAGTTTAGGCAGGGTGAGGCAAGTGATAGAAAAACCAGAAATTCAGGGGAGAATCTGATGACTCACTGTGTATTGCTGAATGCCGATTACACGTTTCTGAATATTGTAAATTGGAAGCGAGCCATATGTTTGCTGGCAAAAGGTAAGGTTGAAGTTGTCAAAGATTCTGAACTAACAATTCGAAATGCAAGCGGGTTTGAGCTGAAAATTCCGGCGGTGATGAGGCTGATTAAATTGATCCGGACCATTTATCGGGCCAGTGTCGCATTCACTAAACGAAATGTTCTCGTCCGAGACGGATTCAAATGTTCTTATTGCGGTACGCGTAAAGAAAGGCTGTCTATCGATCATATTATACCAAAATCACGGGGAGGTAAAACGAATTTTGATAATTGCGTAGCGGCATGTAAAACCTGCAATATAAAAAAGGGAAACCGGACTCCCAATGAAGCACGCATGTATCTAAAATTAAAACCCTATCAGCCGACTATTTCTGAGTTTTTACGATTGAAATTTCAAAATCTCGGTATTTATGAGGTGCTCAAAGATCTGGGCATTTATTAACCATTACCGGGAAATAACAAAAACATTATAAAATGAGGATATTATGAAGATCATTGTTGCCGGAACCGGGTACGTAGGTCTCGTCCATGCTGCCGTTTGCTCAGAATACGGCCATGAGGTGTATGCTTATGACATCGATCAAGAAAAGATCGATGCATTCTCCAGCGGGCGATCTGAGCGTATTGAGAAGCATGTCAATGAGCCAGGTTTGGCGAATATTATCCGCGAAACTCTGGGCAAGTCACTGTTTTTCTCCTCTGATTTGGAGTCCATCATCGAGGGAACCGACACGATTTTTATGTGCCTGCCGACTCCTCCGAACATCGAAGGCTCAACAAATCTGACATTTTATGATGCAGCTGCAGAAAGCATCGCTGAAATCCTTGCCGGAAGAAGCGATAAGCGCCGCATCCTAATCGTGAATAAAAGTACCGTTCCGATTGGTACGGCCCGGCGCCTGGAAGGCATTATGAATGCGCACGGGGTTGAAAATTTCGGCGTGGCTTCCAATCCTGAATTTTTAGCCGAAGGGACCGCCGTGGTGGCCGCCCGCCGGCCGGATCGTGTCGTGGTGGGCTGCGATCATGAAGAGGACTTCAGAATTCTTCGCCGGGTGTACTCGCAATTTGTTAACCATGTTCGCATAAAGTACATCGAGACTACTCCGGAAACCGCCGAAGCCATAAAATATGTGGCCAATACGATGCTGTTGACTTACATTTCGTTTTGGAACGGAGTGGGTGCAAAAATCGGAGAGAAGATGTCCAATGTGAATATCGACGATTTGCGTCTTGGTGTTACAGCCGACGATCGGATCAGCACATGGGGGTCGTTTGTGAGCAATGGTGCGGGCGGTAGCTGTTTCGGGAAAGATATCGCTTCCCTCATTTATCAGCTGCGTCAGGTAAACGTCAGTACTAAAATGCTGGAGGCGTCCTATGAGGTGAACGAATATCAGAAAGTTTACCTTGTTGATCGAGCCATTACTGAAGCAGGTTTTAAATTCAACAATAAAATCATCGCCGTTTTAGGCCTGGCATTTAAAAAGCACACCAATGATATGCGGGATGCCTCCTCCATAAAAGTTGTCGAATCATTGCTAGGTAAAGGCGTGGCCACCATCCACGCCTATGATCCCTTGGCCAATAGAAAGGCCAAGGAAGTCTTCGACCCGTCCAAAAATATTTTGTTTGAAAAAATTCGTTATTTTAATTCCTCCAAAGATGCAATTACCGGAACCCATGCACTCTTTATTTCATCGGACTGCGAGGAATTCCGCGGATTTTCACGTACAATCGAGGACACCGTCAAACCTCCCTATCTGGTCATGGATGGGCGGCGTATGATCCCGGATTATGAAGAACTGGTGATGAAAAACTATACCTATTTGGCCGTTGGAGCCATGGTTAAAAAACCGGCGCAAAGTTTCTCTTTTGAAACCCCAGACGAATTTAAGTTAAAAGCGGTTTCGGGCTAACTGAGCATGAAAGGCATTCTTTTAGCAGGAGGATCAGGCTCTCGCCTGTATCCCGTTACACTTGGTGTCAGCAAACAGCTTTTACCGGTTTATGACAAACCCATGATTTACTATCCACTCTCGGTGCTCATGGAGGCCGGCATCCGTGAAATACTGATCATTTCCACCCCTGAAGACCTTCCCATTTTTGAAAAAATTCTTGGTGATGGCTCGCAGCTAGGACTTTCGTTCTCCTACGCTGTGCAGCCGAAACCTGATGGTCTTGCCCAGGCGTTTATTATTGGCGAATCCTTCATCGGGAAAGATCCGGTCTGCTTGATTTTGGGAGATAATATCTTTTACGGCGAAGGACTATCATCAATTTTGAAGCGCGCCGTTGACCTTACCAAAGGGGGATTGATTTTTGGGTACCTGGTTCGGGATCCCGAACGATACGGTGTGGTAGAATTTGATTCAGGTGGAATGGTAATCAGCATCGAAGAAAAGCCAAAAAAACCAAAGTCGCAATATGCCGTGCCGGGGCTTTATTTCTATGACGATGAGGTTGTGACCATCGCTAAGAGTCTCAAGCCGTCCGGCCGAGGCGAGCTGGAAATAACCGATGTAAATATGGCGTATTTGCAGCGGGGAGATCTTAAAGTTGAATTGCTCGGCCGGGGGTTTGCCTGGCTCGATACTGGAACTCACGAAGCACTTCAGCAGGCGGCTAGCTATGTTCAGGCAATTCAGGAGCGACAAGGACTGAAGATTTCATGTGTGGAGGAGATTGCTTTCCGGTTAGGCTACATTGACAGCCGCCAGCTTAAAAAGCTGGCAGCCAAATACATGAAAAACGATTATGGTCGATATCTATTTGAAATTGCAAGTGATTTCATGCCTAAAAATTAAGCCTTTCAAAAAAATTTCAAAATTCCATCATTTTTCCACCATTTTATCAGATTTTTGATCTTCACAATCTCAATCCATAATGTCTAAGATGGAAGCTTTCTTTCACCGGATTTCTGCACCCTATATCATCTTGAAAAAGTCCTAATTTGAGCCTCTCAGAAAGTTTCATACCATAAATGCGCTGCTGCTGAAGCCATTTTCCATTTGACCATCAATCGAGATATCTGATACTTTAGATTTCGTATGACATACATTTCTTAATTACTTTAAGGCCAACGGTTACCTCTAAGGAGTTTCCATGTGCTGAATACCAGACCCCATTTCTCAATGAGAGTGGGGTTTTTTGTTTGTGATAGCCTTATGAAATATAACATTTTCAGCAAGTTGTGCTACTGGCAAGTTACGTCTCCAACAATTGAAATACCTCGCTAATATCCCGCTGCACCCCCGCCCCAATTAAAAAGATACCCCGCCGCGTCGTACAAATAAAATCATGCGTTTATTTACGGCAGTTAATATGTTAAACCCACCGTTCATTTAAGTTCCGGGAGAGACTTGGAGCCTAAAAATAGGAAAAGGCCTGAAGTTGGCGCTTCAGGCCTTTGACATGGACAAACCGTAAAGCATACGGAAGCCCAGCACACGATGTTTATATACCATGGCTTTCGATTGCTTTCAAGAGCGGAGGCGATGGCATGTGCAGTGATGTATTATTAATTGAACTGGAATGCAACCATTGTAAAGTAGGATTTTATATTTGCAGAAAATGTTATCGCGGTCATGTCTACTGCTCCAACAGCTGTCGTCGTGAAACTCAGATTTTCTTAATCGCCAGCTTGCCCTCATCTTGCAGTCTGTATCAAAAAATGATAGGCACCGTTTTATCTTCTGCGGGACAATAGATAAAACACTTATTAAATATATGAAAGGCATGAATTTGTTACAAAGTGAAGATTTGAGTGTCAAAGAAATCCCCAAAAATACTTGAGTCTATAGTGAGGACGGCAATGAGCAAACATGCAGATGAGATCTTTAACAAGGGAATACTCTTGGAAAAGGAGGCTCAATTCGAAAAGGCTAAATCCACTTATGAGGATATCTTGCATCATGCCACCGACGAAACGATTCTGGAAAAAGCTCGATGTCGGATGGAAGATATGAACGACCTGATCGCAGAGAAGGCTATTTACCAGCGCATTGACGAAAACGCAAAACGGGTACTTACGGATATCGGCATAAATATCAGCGAGAACCAAACCCTTTTGGATCTTCTTATGGAAGCCGATGCCGTAGATTTCGACAACGAAACGGCGCTGTTTATTCCCTTGAAGCGGGATTATATCGATCACTGCCTTGAGCAGGTGCCCTGTGAAATGCCTATAGACCCGGGAATGAATACTTTTGGCACCGGTGCAACACCACCATTTCTAAAACGG
>JASFJP010000354.1:0-5409 GCA_050121225.1 Desulfobacterales bacterium | reverse complement strand
AAGCTATTTAACTGGGCAAGCACAGACTACTTTTTTTAGGGTCTAATTCCCCACTGCTTGTTGTAGCGAAGCGGCAATCCCGCCCAGCAGGGCTGCGATATAATAGATCTTTTTTCTGTAAACCGATACCCCCCGTCAGCTTTGCTGCGGGGAGCCTTCATTTGACGTTGATGCGCATCAAATCTTCAGCAAGAATGAGAGGGCCCGAATATGTTTTACGGCACTGGGTTTCAATGTCGACCTGATCGCACTCCGGATAGAAGTGCGTCAACACCAATTTTTTAACTCCGGCCCGGTCGGCAATTTCACCGGCTGACGATGGCGTCAAGTGTCCATTTACCCGCAGTTCGTCGGGAAGGGCCGACTCGCAGATCAAAATATCAGCGTCATGTGAGAGTTCAATAAGGCTCTCGCAGTAGTCGGTATCCCCGGAGTAGACTACCGACAACCCATTTGTACTCGTTATGCGATAGGCTAAACTCTCATCATTGTGTTCCACGGGCACGGATGTAACCGAGAAGGCTTTGAAATCTCGATGAGCCCGTTCTTTTGTTTCCAATTCTTCAAGTTTGAGAATTCCAGGCGTGATCTCAATCCAGCGTCCGTATACATTTTTCAATTTTTCATAGAAGTCGAAAAATCCCCTGCCGGCAATTGTTGTCAGCGGTTTCAGGCGTTGATTTACGTTTGGATATTTGGTGGCAAATAATAATGGGACAAACTCGGCGGTGTGATCCGGATGAAAATGACTGTAAAACACATAGTCAATGTCAAATATGGTCGTGTTGGTTTTCAGAAGCTGTCGCATGGTGCCCGGGCCGGAATCAAACAACAGCTTGGCTCCGCCCACATCCATCATTACCGAGCACGAACCTCGCTTCAGCGATGGTACGCAGGTCCCGGAACCAAGAATGGTGACAGTGATATCGGATAATTCTGAAGGCATTGCATTATCTGGAATTATTTTTTACCTGCGCGTTTTTCCACCCTTCTAATGATCCACCGCATAAACCGTTTTACATCCCGGTAATCCACAAGCTCTTTTATATCCGAGAGCGCAACTTCGGCACGCGCCATATTTTTATGACCGCCGGCGGATCCAAACTGCCCAAAACTTTCCTTGGCCACTTTGCCTGCATTTCGGCGTATCCCATCGTTTCGGAATATCACGACAAGTTTTTTATCGTAGCTTCCGCTGACGATGCTCCAGGTGACAGAATTTATTCTCATAAAAAAATCAGCAATAATTACACAGATATCCGGGTTAACGACCGCGCCTAAATGCACAAAAACACGGCCCTTTCGCAGCCGCATGTTTTGCAGGGCATTTTTGAAATACTTTAGAAAATCAAGCCGTAGATCCGCCTGCTCAATTTTACGGGCAAGATGAATATTTGCATGTCGAAAAACGTACTGAAAGGCTCGGATATCTTCTATCAGAGTCTGTCTTTTGAAGTCATTAGTATCTGTTTTTATGGCATGAAACAGTCCGGTGGCCAGCTTAACCGATGGTTTTATTCGTGCAGCTCGGATGTACTCGGTCAGAATCGAAGCCGTTGCTCCATAATTGGAGCGGATATCTGAAAAAGAAGCTTCAGAATTGGTTTTTGGATGATGATCGATTATCACATCCGGCTTTAACTGCGTCATATGTTCGCTGTGGTCGGGCTGGGAATCAACTATCACTATACGGTTGTAAAGGTCGAGATCCACCTCGGCGAAAGGCACTAATGCCACCCCCAGAAGCCTCAGCATTGCAAGATTGTCGGGGCGGTTGATCTCATTTACATTGGAGATTGTGACACTAGAGACCTTACGCCAAAGCAGTCGGCTGACCGCCATGGCACTGGCAATTGCATCCGGGTCGGCGTTGATGACGACGAGAACACCATCATTCCCGGAGAATTGGTCATAAAACCGGCGTAATTTTTCAGAGTTTGATGCTTTCATAAATGTGGAGAATCATATTCTGATGAAAAACCACTCGGGATATTACGATGACTTCATTGATAATACAATATAATTTTCAAAATCCTAGGTTGAGCGGTTCAGCGTTCACGGTTCCCGGTTAAAGTGCTCTAACTGTTCTCCAACAATTGTATTACGCGCCAATCGGGTCAAATTCCATGTTTCTCCCAATGGGTGAAACATGCTAGTCCAAAAAATTGGGAATAAAATCATTGAAATTAGCATGTTACAACCTTTGACCCTAAACCTGGAACCGATCACTTTAAGAAAAAAAAGCCCGGCCATAATTTAGCCGGGCTAGTTATTGGCAGACCCTATTTAGATTGACCTGAAAACAATTTGATCACTTTCAACCGCTGCACTAACGCGAGAGCCCTCTCGGATATTGCCTTTTAGAATTTCCATGGACAGCGGGTTTTCGAGGTAGTATTGAATCATCCGTTTTAACGGTCTAGCACCGTAGGTCGGGTCGTAGCCTTTTTCTGCAATGAACGATCTGGCGTTATCTGTTAACATAAGCTCAATATTTTTTTCGGCAAGGCGATTTCCGAGCTTTTTGACCTGAATATCAACGATTTTAGCTATTTCATTCGGTTCAAGATTTTGGAAAATAATGGTTTCATCAATCCGGTTTAAAAATTCAGGTTTGAAATTGGCCCGCAGAGCTTCAGTGATCCGCTTTTCCATTTCTTCCCTTTGTGTGGTTCCCAACTCCTGTATCCACTGGCTGCCGACATTGGAGGTCATGATAACAATGGTGTTCGTAAAATCTACAGTTCGCCCGTGGCCGTCGGTCATCCGGCCATCATCGAGAATCTGAAGCAGAACATTGAAAACTTCCGGGTGAGCTTTTTCAATTTCATCAAAAAGTACCACGGAATATGGACGGCGGCGAACCGCTTCGGTAAGATAACCGCCTTCCTCATAGCCGACGTAACCCGGGGGTGCGCCAATGAGTCTGGCGACAGAATGTTTTTCCATAAACTCCGACATGTCGATGCGAACGATGGCCTGTTCGCTATCAAAGATAAACTCGGCCAGGGCTTTGGCCAACTCTGTCTTGCCGACACCGGTTGGTCCCATAAAGATGAACGATCCGATTGGGCGGTTTGGATCCTGCAGACCAGATCTAGCCCGGCGTACGGCGTTGGCAACGGCTACCACTGCTTCATTTTGTCCGATCACTCGGTTATGAAGCCGTTCTTCCATGCGAACCAGCTTTTCGCGTTCTCCCTCGAGCATTTTGCTCACCGGAATGCCTGTCCAGCGCGAGATGACCTCCGCTATGTCTTCATCATCCACTTCTTCTTTCAGCATTTTACTGCTTTGTTGAAGCTCGTTAAGCCTTTGATTGGCCTCTTCCAATTGTTTTTGAAGCTCATTGGCTTTCCCGTAGCGAATTTCAGCTACTCTAGCCAAATCACCTTCGCGTTCGGCCACTTGCGCTTCCACCCCAAGCTGTTCCTGTTCTTCTTTTATGGTGCGAATACGTTGAATTAAATTCTTTTCGTTCTGCCAGTGGCTTTTCATTTGGGTGAGCTCTGCATTCAGGTTGGCCAGATCGGCTTCCAATCTTTTTAGACGTTCTATAGATGCGTCGTCAGTTTCTTTTTTCAAAGCCTGCCGTTCGATTTCTGCCTGGGTTATTTTACGCTGTATCTCATCTATTTCTGCAGGCATACTGTCAATTTCAATTCGAAGCTTTGAGGCGCACTCATCGATCAGATCGATAGCCTTGTCTGGCAAAAAGCGATCTGCAATGTAGCGGTTGGATAAATTTGCAGCGGCGACAATGGCTGAATCTTTGATGCGGACGCCGTGATGGACTTCGTATTTTTCTTTCAGGCCCCGTAAAATCGATACAGTATCTTCGACGGTGGGCTCCCGAACCAATACCGGTTGGAAGCGTCTTTCCAGGGCAGCGTCTTTTTCGATATACTTTCTATACTCATTCAAGGTGGTCGCGCCGACACATCGAAGGGTGCCCCTGGCAAGGGCCGGTTTGAGCATGTTGGATGCATCTACAGCACCTTCGGCAGCACCGGCCCCGACAACGGTATGCAGTTCATCGATAAAAAGTATGATTTCGCCTTCAGCAGTTTCCACTTCTTTTAATACCGCCTTAAGACGATCTTCAAACTCTCCCCTGTATTTGGCTCCTGCGATGAGTGCACCCATGTCAAGAGCGACCAGGCGCCTGTTTTTGAGGGTTTCGGAAACATCGCCTTCTACTATGCGCTGAGCCAGTCCCTCAATGATCGCTGTTTTCCCGACTCCCGGTTCACCGATCAGGACCGGATTATTTTTCGTCCGTCGGGAAAGTACTTGGACAATACGCCGGATTTCATCATCCCTTCCGATAATCGGGTCGAGTTTGCCCAGGCGGGCCAGATCGGTCAGATCGCGGCTGAACCGGTCCAGAGCCTGGTATTTTTCTTCCGGATTCGGATCCGTAATACGTTGCGAACCTCGAATTTCTAACAATGCTTTTAGAATCGAATCTCGTGTGACACCGGCGCTGGAAATAATACCGGCGGCTTCACCGGTTTTTTCGTCCACAATGGCCAGGAAGATATGTTCAATGCTGACGTATTCATCTTTCATTTTGGTGGCTTCCGCAAATGCCGCTTCCAAAACGTTTTTGCTCCGGGGTGAAATATAAGCCTCTGCTGTTCCGGTTCCGCTGACTTTGGGCAGTTTATCCACAGCAACGGCGGCCGCTTGAGCGACTTCAGCCGGTGAAACTCCAAGTTTGCGTAACATACCGCCGGCAATGCCGTCCTGCTCCTGAAGCATAGCCACCAGCAGATGTTCAGGCTCGATTTGCTGATTATTATGCCGTGATGCCAATGCTTGCGAGTTTTGTATAAGTTCTTGTGATTTTACGGTAAACTTGTCAAATCGCATCGATCCCTCCTATAAAAAAATTCATCTTAGCTAACTTTGGTCTGAAAATTGCATGTATAACATAATCACCTTCTTGATTCTGTCAAAATGTTCCGGGCGGATTAAGCATTCTTTTTCTTGTTAAGTGACCACGCATGCCTGAGCCTTGCTTTACGCAAACTCTCATACAAAGCGATTCCAGCAGCGGTGGAAAGATTCAGCGATCTCGTTTTGGAGGTGATCGGAATATGGAAGGTGACATTTGCATATCTTTTTAAAATGTTTTCGGGAAGCCCGCGGGTTTCCGATCCGAAAATCAAAAAGAGGCGTTGGGGAGACGGCATAGACCAGTACGATTTTGCTCCTTTTTTGGAAAACACCGCCACCTCCCCGTTTTGGGGAGCCATATCCACCAAAAATTCATCAAAGCTTTCCCATATCTTCAGTTTGACGTTTTCCCAGTAATCCAGTCCGGCTCGTCTCACTTCACGACTATCCAGAGAAAACCCTAACGGTTTGATAAGATGCAGGTTGGCATCCACAGCCAGGCAGGTG
>JASFJP010000353.1:0-5414 GCA_050121225.1 Desulfobacterales bacterium | reverse complement strand
AAAGAAACTTTTAATTATCGCGCAAAGACGCTAAGGCGCTAAGATTATTTATGTTTTAAAATTTTTCCTTTGCGAGCGTTGCGGCGTTGCGTGAGACAAATTATATGTAGTTTCATATAAAATTGGCTGATTAAGGTTTTGAGGGTCACGTCAAATAGGAAACAGTAAAAGCCTACGACAAAATGGTAACCCAGAACGCTAAACGCTAAACCCTGAACCTCTAAACGCTGAACCATTGAACTATCACAATTTTTTCAACAATTCGTCGACAATCTTTATGGCCTCCTTCCTTGTCATTTTCGGGTTTAACATCTGCTCTTCCTGCACCCGCTGCAAAACACGCCGAAACAACGGAGACGGTGTCAAATCGAATTTGCGAATTAAATCATTGCCGTTTAACAATGGAGTCGCCGTAACCCGCAACCGAAAATCCGATAAATAATGGTGCAGCATTTTGAGGATGAAAGCCTTAAATTCCGCTTTTAGATTGCGCTCTGCCACCCGGGATCCGTTCATTTTGGCAAGTGCAAATAACAACAGGTCGGGAGTTTTATCGCAGCATTTTAAGAAAAATCGTACAGTGGCTCTTTGCACCGAGATTTTTTTTTGCTGCGCATAGAACAAGAAAACCAACCTAGATTGATTTCGAATCATAAATTCGACAAAATCCGTTTCATATCTTGAAAACCGAAGCCTTTGACAAATTTTTTTCGCTAGTAGGGCGCTTTTTTTATTTTCATCGTAAATGCGATACGAATCATCACCGGGTATTTTGGTCTGCAGTAATTCACCGATATCATGGAGCAGCATGGCGCATTTTAGAAGAATTATGCGCTTTCGATCGCCATCTTGTGGGGGCAATGTGGTCATCGCCGATAACAAATGATGCTCGCTGTTTAAGATAACCTCAAGGTATTGATATGCCTGCAGAGCCCGCGCAACATGATCACGTTCTAAACCATAGACAGGTCGATTATGTTGCGGTTGATGCAATTCGGGGAAAATCGCCGATAGTATATCGGTATCGGGCATCTGAGAGATCGTTCTATATGATTCTGTGCACTGTAATATTTTAAAAAATTCTTCTCTAACCCGCTCCCCGGCGGCTTCTTGAATAAGGTAGGCATCTCTGCGAATGGCTGCCGCTGTTTGGGCCTCTATGGCAAATTCATACATTGCCATCAATCTGTAGGCTCTGATCAGACGTACCGAATCATTGCGAAAGGCATCGTCGTCGACCATTCGGATTGTTCTGGTATCAATATCCTGGCGACCGCCAAAGGGGTCGATCAAAATTCCTGAAGATAATTCGAGCGCCATCGCATTGATGGTAAAGTCCCGGCGCTGAAGGTCTTCTTCGATGGTTGCCCCGTTGATTGGGGTGATGTCGAAAACATGGTTTTTTGTTATCACCCGGATCATTAAATGGCCGGGTCTTCCGAGTTCGACCACATGGCCTGATGTGTTGGAGGCCAGGCGGTCGGCATATCTTTTGGGATCTTGCTGCACAACAAGATCATAATCAAATGGGGTGCGTCCGCATTGGATATCGCGGAGTGCCCCTCCGACGACATAGACGCCGTCTTTATTTGGAAATATCTTTGTATCAACTGGAAGCATCATAGGTTACCGCGAGCGTGCTGACCGGCACAATCAACTGGAACCAGTTAAATGTTGTTTACGGTTACCCCAACGTTGCAAAAGCCGGAGGGCTTCAGAGTCAAGGCGTCAAGGGTGAAGCTGTACTTGACTACCGCAATCCCTTGACAACGCAGGATCTGAAGTCCTCCGGCTTTCCCGAAGGGTAAACAACGGGGCAAAATCGATTCCAGCCTTCGAATTCACCAACGGGGACATCCTAAAATTGGTGTTTTTGCTGTGATATTGGTCATAATTACAAAATATTAGCTATCCTTTGCCATGTTGTTTATGCAACTATGGGGGTTCCGAAAGCACAAGTAAGTTACGCCGGCTTTGTAGATAACCCGTGTCGCGGAGGTGTGAAACTGGCGTATTTTGACATAAAATGCCCAAAATTGCGATCAAGAAAAGAAAAATGAGATGAAACCGCTTGACAGAGTACAAATAATGATATATTTATTAAAGTTACATGGTTAAAGGCATGTGGAACCCGCCAGAGTAAGAGGATACCTTATTCTTCTAATTTAATTCACTTAACACTCAATTTCCTCCTAAATAATCGGCATGGATCCAATCTATAGATCACCTGTTTAAGGAACTTTGTACAATTACAAAACCGTAAAAACGCTTTTTCGATCCTGCCGGTCCGCATAGGGATAATTGTGTCTGAATTTGAATTCAAATGTTCGGCTGTGGAACATACAAACTGATACAATAACGAGTTTTAAAATTATTTTATTTACGATTAATATAAAAACCTTTCTGACCTAATTGCAAGGGATAATCCACAAGTTTCTAGTTCAAAAAAAATGTGAGGGGAACAGTTCTAATGAACATTGCTGAATTAAAAGACAAGAAAATCAGCGAACTTACCCAGATGGCTAAGAAGTTTAAAATTGATGGGGCTGCTGGAATGCGCAAGCAGGAATTGATGTTTGCATTGCTCCAGAATCAGATCGAGAAAAACGGACTTATTTACGGTGAAGGAACCTTGGAAATTTTGCCGGATGGGTTCGGTTTCTTACGATCACCGGATTCCAATTATTTGCCAGGTCCGGATGATATTTATGTTTCGCCATCCCAGATCCGACGGTTTAATTTGAGAACCGGTGATACGATTTCGGGTCAGATTCGACAGCCAAAAGAATCGGAACGGTATTTTGCACTTCTAAAAGTCGAAGCCGTCAATTTCGAAGATCCCGAGATAGCCAGAGACAAAATCTTATTTGACAATTTGACGCCTCTATATCCTCATCGTAAGGTCAATCTCGAAACCGTCCCAGACAATTATTCCACTCGTATCATGGACCTGATGATACCGATCGGGTTTGGCCAAAGGGGACTCATTGTTTCCCCACCCAGGTCTGGAAAGACCATGTTATTGCAGAATATTGCCAATGCAATCATTGCCAGTCATAAAGATGTGATCCCTTTTGTGTTGCTGATTGATGAGCGACCTGAAGAAGTGACCGATATGGAGCGCACGGTCGATGCCGAGGTGATCAGTTCCACCTTTGATGAGCCGGCTGAGAGACATGTTCAGGTGGCCGAAATGGTCATTGAGAAAGCAAAACGACTGGTTGAACACAAAAAAGACGTTGTCATCCTGCTGGACAGTATCACTCGTTTGGCACGTGCCTATAATTCAGTTGTGCCACCCAGCGGCAAAATCCTATCCGGTGGTGTCGACTCTAATGCATTGCAGCGCCCCAAACGGTTTTTCGGTGCCGCCCGGAATATAGAAGAAGGCGGAAGCCTGACGATTATTGCGACGGCATTGATTGATACCGGAAGCCGCATGGATGATGTGATTTTTGAGGAGTTTAAAGGAACAGGTAACGCCGAAATTCAGCTGGACCGCCACTTGGCTGACAAGCGCGTCTGGCCTGCTTTCGATATCAAACGCTCGGGTACGCGAAAAGAAGAATTGCTGTTGGATGAGCAAACATTGAATCGCGTCTGGATTTTGAGGAAACTACTAACGAGTCTAAACTCAGTTGACAGTATGGAATTTTTACTTGAAAAAATGGGCGGAACCAAAGATAATAAAGAATTCTTAAAATCAATGAACGCCTAAATTACTCTGTAGGGGGTTGAAATAAAAATGAAAAACGGTATACATCCTGAATATGCGGAGACGACTATTCGATGTGCGTGCGGTAGTGAAATTGAGGTTGGTTCTACGAGTTCAAATATTCGTGTTGAAATTTGCTCTAAGTGCCATCCGTTTTTTACGGGTAAACAAAAGCTTATTGACACTGCCGGCCGCATTGAACGCTTCAGAAAGAAATATGAAAAATTCCAAAATCAAAAAAAACCGACTTAGTTTACCCCACCCGCTAATTTGCTTTACTGATGTGGCAACAGGTCATACGGCTTATTCTGATGTGAAGATCTCCCCAATAGGACCTCTTTAGCGACGTATTCAGCTAAGCCCATCAGAACTCTTTCCCGTTACGATAATCCACCAGTGTATCAATTCTAGGGACGCACCAACAACCCGATCAGATTGAAATCGGGTTGTTGGGGAAAAGAGGAAACCGTTTTGGAGCCTATGTTTAATAAGTTACAAGGGGTTGAAGAGCGATTCAGTCAAATTGAGGAGAAATTGGGCAACCCGGAAATCGTCAAGGATCGCGACGTATACCAAAAGTATGTCCGGGAGCATGCCGAATTGAACAAGATCGTTAGTGTTTATCGAACCTATACTAAGATCCTTAACGATCTTGATGAGAGCAAAGAACTGTTAAGGGATGGAGATCCCGAGATAAAAGATTTGGCTCGCGATGAAATCGACGCACTCACCCGGAATAAAGAAGAATTAGAAGTCGAGCTCAAAATGCTTCTGCTGCCCAAAGATCCCAATGATGATAAAAATGTCATTATTGAAATTCGTGCCGGCACAGGGGGCGAAGAGGCCGCTCTGTTTGCCAGTGATTTGTTCAGAATGTATAGCCGTTATGCCGAAAAACGCAACTGGAAGGTGGAAATAATGACGCATCATCCGACCGGGGTCGGTGGCTTAAAAGAGATCATCGCCATGATTAACGGCAAGGGTGCCTACAGCGCCTTCAAATATGAAAGTGGAACGCACCGGGTGCAACGGGTTCCAACCACTGAAGCCCAGGGACGTATTCATACGTCAGCGGTAACCGTGGCGGTTTTGCCGGAAGCAGAAGAGGTCGATATCCAAATTGACCCATCGGAACTTAAAATTGATGTTTACCGCTCGACGGGGCCTGGTGGTCAAAGTGTAAATACAACCGATTCAGCCGTTCGCATTACCCATCTTCCGACAGGATTGGTAGTGACCTGCCAGGATGAGAAATCCCAGCTGAAGAACAAGGGTAAGGCCCTGAAAGTGCTCAGGGCGCGCCTGCTAGATCAGATGCTTCAGGAGCAGACCGAAAAAAGATCCGAGGAACGTAAAAGCCAGGTGGGAACGGGTGATCGAAGCGGTAGAATCAGAACGTATAATTTCCCCCAAGGCAGAGTCTCAGACCATCGGATTAACCTTACCCTATACAAGCTGGAAAGTATTTTGCAAGGCAATATTGACGAGCTCATCGAAAACCTCTCCACATATTATCAGACCCAGGCATTGCAGAATGCAGAAGCAATCAGTGCCTAGCGCTAGACGATGGACTATTACAAAAGTCATCCATTGGGCCACGTCATATTTTAAGACACACGCGATCGACAGTCCCAGACTCACTGCGGAAATACTGCTTGCCCATGCATTGCACTGCGAGCGCCTAGACCTGTATTTGAAC
>JASFJP010000352.1:0-5430 GCA_050121225.1 Desulfobacterales bacterium | reverse complement strand
CAAAAACTTGATCGAACTTCTTCCCCCATTATCAATACCTAACGAGACAAACTCACATATTTTTCCGCCAGAATTTCGAATTATGTCGATTTCTTTTTTGTATAGTTCGTCGGCTGGTAATCCTATTGGAGAGTCAAAAACTACTGTCAGCGCTCCTACACATCGACCGCGTTCATCTTCAGCTACAAACGTTGTTGTTTCAGGAAGAGCATCATAAATTGTAAGCCACAACCCTTTGTCATTATTTTGTGTGTACCCCATTTTGAGGTAAAGACCATGCAATAACTCGTAAGCTTTTTGACGGATTTCAAGCTTATTAGCGACACGGATAATGCATTGGTCACTAAAAAAATGAATTCCTTTTGCTAGAGAAGTGGATTGTAGGATTTCTTTTTCTAGAGGTTTAACCGACGTATCCTCAGGCGTGCTAGGCGTGATTGTCTGCTTGTTAGTCAATGGAGACATTTTGCGGTCCTCAGCAATACATTAATTCATAAAATAAATTAAATTCATTAGTTGTCAAATGAAGTATTCCATTTCATTTCAAAGACATACGATTTTTTTTAAGATTAAGTTTTAACCTAAGTTGCAGACTAAAATCAGCACAATAAAGAAATATAGTTATATTGTCAAACGAAATTTTGAGGTTTTGAAATTGTAATTTTAAGAACTTTGTCTATAAGACCCAAAATGCAAGATGCATTTACACGCGACGTAGATTAAATAATTTCGATGTTTGGTCTAACATTTCGTTTTGATTATGAATATGACACGATTGTTTAAGTTTAGGATTATAATTGGTTGAAGACGCAACCGCATGATGCGTTCATACAAGAAATTGACAGACAATAATTTGAGATGCATTATATTAAGATTGTGATATCAGTAAATTGTTATTGCCTATTTAAAATGTTTATACTAGCTGACAACGAAGTTCGTGCGTCGATAAGTTCTTTCTGGTTTGTGCCATAAGCGCTTTATAGCCCGTTTTCCAAGAATTCAATGATAAGCGGAGAAATATTTGATATAAAAAAATACGCGATCCACGATGGTCCCGGTATTCGAACCACTGTATTTTTTAAAGGCTGTCCGTTATCCTGCTGGTGGTGTCACAATCCCGAGAGCATTCAGATCGCAGTGCAGCGCATGTTTCGTGAAAGCCGTTGCATTGGTTGCAAGGATTGCATCCAGAGCTGCCCGCACGATGCTATCGAAGATTCTGCAAAGGGACCTCAATGGCTTCCCTCGCTTTGTCAATACTGTCAAATCTGCGCCGATGTGTGTCCATCAGAAGCGGTGGAGTTCATTGGAAAGACCATGACAGTCGGGGAGGTGATGTCTGAAATAACAAAAGACACAGTGTTCTATGATGAATCCGAAGGGGGTGTAACCTTTTCGGGTGGAGAGCCACTGCTGCAGCCTGCTTTTCTGCTGGAGCTGCTGGACGCCTGCGGCAATCTGGATCTTCATAGGACCGTGGATACGTCCGGATACGCCGACACAGAAACGCTTCTAAGTGTGGCTGACAGAACCGATCTGTTCCTCTACGATTTAAAACATATGGATCCCGAAAAGCACCATACCTACACCGGTGTATCCAATGAAAAAATATTGACAAACCTAAAACAACTCAGCGATCATGGTGCTAATATCGTGGTGCGATTGCCCATTGTTCCCGGAATCAACGGCGATGATGAAAATATCGATCAAATCGGAGCGTTTCTGTCTAAGCTGTCCGCAGTTCAGAGAGTGGACCTTTTACCGTATCATTGCGCGGCTACTGCAAAATATAAACATCTCGGTTTAGATTGTACCATTGCCGAAACTGAGCGTCCGTCTGAGGAACACTTGAAGGCAATTGCTAACCGGCTGGGAAATTACGATTTACATGTCAAGATAGGAGGCTAAAACAGTGACTCCAAGAGTAGCACGACTTCGCAAAGAAAGCTTTGAAGCGGAACCGAGTATCTCGGTTGAGCGTGCCGTACTGGTAACCGAATTTTACAAAGAAAATTACGGCAAATATTCCTTGCCTGTACTTAGGGCATTGAACTTTAAAAACCTCTGCGAAAGGAAAACCATATATATCGGTAAAGATGAACTGATTGTGGGCGAACGCGGTCCCTTTCCCAAGGCGGTCTCCACATTTCCGGAATTAACCTGCCACTCAACGGAGGATCTTCGAATATTAAATTCAAGACAAATGACACGTTATACAGTCGCCGATGAAGATATCGACGTCTACAAACGGGACGTCATTCCCTACTGGCAGGGCAGAACCATGCGAGAGAGGGTCTTCGATCAGGTGCCCGAAGACTGGAAGACCGCCTATGCCGCAGGTATGTTTACTGAATTTATGGAGCAGCGGGCTCCCGGCCATACCACTTTGGACGGCATCATCTATGAAAATGGTATGCTAGATTTTAAAATCGACATCGCCACAAGCATCGCCTGCCTGGATTATCTAAATGATCCTGAAGCGGCAGAAAAAGCCGAAGAACTCAAGGCTATGGACATTTCTTGCGACGCCGCTATTATTTTTGCCGAGCGTCACGCTGTGCTGGCGGAAAATATGGCGCGCGAGGAGACCGATCCACAACGTAAAACTGAACTTCAGCGCATAGCGGCAACTTGTCGCCGGGTTCCGGCCCATGCACCAAGTAACTTTTGGGAAGCCCTTCAGATGTACTGGTTCGTTCATTTGGGTACCATTACGGAACTGAACGGATGGGATGCCATGAGTCCGGGTCATCTGGATCAGCATCTTTTCCCGTTCTTCGAAATGGATCTTGCCGGGGGCACCCTGAATCGTGAGCTTGCCAAAGAGCTTCTGGGATGTTTCTGGGTAAAGGTCAACAATCAAACTGCGCCCCCTAAAGTCGGAGTCACTGCCCTGGAGAGCGGTACCTACAACGATTTTACCAATATCAATGTGGGCGGAGTGACCCGTGACGGTTCCGATGGCGTGAATGATGTATCTTACATTATGCTGGAAGTTATTGATGAAGTGCATCTACTGCAACCGCAAGCCAACGTCCAGATCAGCCAAAAAACACCCAATCGCTTTCTAAAAGAAGCCTGCCGGGTGATTCGAAAGGGCTATGGATATCCTTCGGTATTCAACACCGACGAAGTCATCATGGAGCAAATGCGCACCGGGAAAACCCTGGAAGACGCCCGCGAAGGCGGTTGCAGCGGATGTATCGAAACCGGCAGCTTTGGAAAAGAGGCTTACATTTTAACGGGGTATCTCAATGTTCCTAAAATCCTCGAACTGGCGCTGAACAACGGCATCGATCCTTTGACGAACACCAGAGTCGGTCCGCAAACCGGCGATCCGAGTTTGTTTGCCAATTTTGATGACCTTTACCGCGCGTTTGAAAAGCAGCTCCAATATATTGTGAACTTAAAAATAGAGGTCAACAATTATATAGAGCGCATGTACGCAATGTATGCGCCTGCGCCTTTTTTATCAGTGGTCATCCGCGACTGCATTTCCAAAGGCAAAGACTATTACAACGCGGGACCGCGTTACAATACCAATTACATCCAGTGCTGCGGCATCGGCACCATCACCGACAGTCTATCTGCGATTAAAAAACACGTGTATGAAGAAAACGATATCTCGATGGCTGGGTTGCTGAAGGCCCTGAAAACCAATTTTGAAGGTGCTGAATCACTCCGTCTGAAGTTGTTAAATAAGACACCTTTCTACGGCAATGACGATGATTACGCGGATTCAATCATGCAGCGGGTGTATGCGTCCTTGTTTGATACGATTGACGGGAAACCGAATACAAAGGGAACCGCTTATCATTTAAACATGTTGTCAACAACCTGCCACATCTACTTCGGTAAAAAGCTGGGAGCCTCAGCCAACGGACGCCTTTCCGAACTGCCCATATCCGACGGCACGTCTCCATCCCACGGGGCAGATAGAAATGGTCCAACGGCGGTGATCAAATCGATCGCTAAGATGGATCAGGTCAAATCCGGCGGCACGCTGCTCAACCAGAGATTCCTGCCAAGCGTGCTGAATGGTGAGGAAGGCATCGAGAATTTATCCCATCTTATTCGAAGCTATTTCAAACTCAACGGCCATCATATTCAGTTTAACATTGTCGATTCAGAAACCCTGCGAAAAGCCCAGGCCGAGCCGGATTCCTATCGTGATCTGTTAGTACGGGTTGCCGGTTACAGCGACTACTTTGTGGATCTGGACAAACATCACCAAGAGGAAATTATTGCCAGAACCGAACACGAAGCGTTCTAAACCCGACAGCTACGGATTCTTCTCAATTCGTTTTAACATAATGGGGACGTTGTTGACTGAGTTGACTTATTTACGTTATGTATTTTTGAATAATTTTTAGGTGGGAAAAGTATGCTACTGCATCGTAAATTATGCAGCGATCAAAATGCCAAGTCAACTCAGTCAACAACGTCCCCATTTTTTAGTTCCAGAAACGAAGATGCTCTTCGGTTTATCTCTTCAATCTCTTCCTTGGACCAGGAAGAACCTGTTTTGAATGATCGGCCATCATTCATGATTGTCACCAAAGAGTAACTCGGGGCCCCATCGCTCCAGTCATGTTTATCAACCTGCAGCTTCTCAACAGCCTCGATCGGGTATTTTTCAGTTCGCCATCGCACAATTGGGGCGCCAGCCCAATATTTCAAGGATCCATCCTCTCTATCGAACCTCAGTACCGTGCTCAGACCTGCAGCAGCAGCCCACACGAGAAATGCGCTCACCGCCAGGGCACCTATTGAAATGACAGCCGCAAATAAAAAGAACACATTCAAATAGCTGTTCCATCCAGGTCGGATGATTAGTTCATACGGCGCAAGCAACGGGAAAAGAGCTAACAAAAGAAATAAGATCCTCAGCCCAGCTGGCATCAGCGATTTAATCTCGAGAACATCCTTGCTTTCGATGACTCTGATCATTGAATCTAACCTTATTATTTGTTGACACCACACATTATAATGTGTAAACTGGTGTGTGATTAATGAAGGGGGTGATATTTATGGCAACCAACCTGCAAATTGACGACAAGCTCATTCAAAAAGCAGTTAAACTGGGTGGTCACAAGACAAAAAAGGCCGCTGTTACACAAGCCTTGATCGACTATATAGAGCAAATAGAGCAGGAAAAAATCGTATCGATGTTCGGAACCGTGGAGTATGAGCTTGACTACGATTATAAAAAGCAGAGACAGCGCACATGAAGGTAATCGTTGATACTAGCATATGGACATTGGCACTTCGGCGCGATAGTAAAGAAAACAATGAAATTGTGCAGGAATTCCGGAGTTTGATTCAGTACCATCGTGTTCAAATTATGGGTCCGATACGCCAGGAAATCCTTTCAGGTATTCGTCATCAGACGCAGTTCAGCAGGCTTAAAAAGCATCTCGATAGTTTTCC
>JASFJP010000351.1:0-5455 GCA_050121225.1 Desulfobacterales bacterium | reverse complement strand
AAAGTGCTGGAGAATGGAATTTTGGAATGATCAGAACAACATCCAAGACTCCTCGGTCGTAGGTCAATTTGTATTCATATACAGGTTGAATGGTTTACCTTTAATTTATCGTGGAATAGTTATTTTTGAAGATATCCTTTTTCAACCGCATCCTCAATTAAGGTACTCACATATTTCCACAACATGGGAGCACCCTCACTGACCGGTTGCATACGCGCTTTTACCTGGCTACTTTTTATATCGTTCTCCTGCCATGTTTGACCCTCTGTAAAGTAGTTGTGCAGAAAGGGCTGAAATCTGTCCAAAGCATTCGCAAGCTTAGATTCGGTCGTTTCTCTTCTCTCAAACTCATCCCATAGAGCTCTAAAATCCGCAGCCTGATCAGCCGGAAGAATTCCAAAGATGCGATCCGCTGCATTTTGCTCGCGCTGGTACTGGTTCTCCCTGCCCTTTTCATCGTAACAGTAGGTATCCCCGGCATCAATCTCAACCAAATCATGAACCAGTAACATTTTAATCACTCTACAAACATCTATGTTTTCACCTTTTGCATACTCCGATAAAATGAAAACTGTTATGGCAATATGCCAGGAGTGCTCGGCCGAATTTTCCTGTTCGGATCGATCTAGTAAAACTGTCTTTCTCAGAATCCGCTTGAGCTTATCGATTTCGAGAATAAATTCGAGCTGCTTTTTAAATCGGTCGCTTTGCCCGGGCGTCAGTTCCAAATCAACACGGTGAGCAGATGTTCTATCATCACGGGTATCTACCAACATAGTGTCGCTCCGTTCACTTGAGAATTATGGGAAACACCATAACTGAGGATTCCTTAACGATTAATAGCTGAATATTAGAAATCCAAGAATCGGCAACATAGCATTCTACCGTTATATTTTCAATAAGTTGTATTACCCAGAAAACAAGGATTTAATGCGGGTGCGAAAAAAGGCGGTTACAGGAGACTTTCTGTTCGGTTTCTTCCTCTCGCCTTGGCAAGATAGAGCGCTTGATCGGCCTCACGAATCAATTTATTTAGAGTCGTCTCAACCTCACTGCATTCGACTCTTTTAAAATGGAAACCAAAAGATACCGTTATCCGTATAGTGATACTGTCGAAATGGAACTCAAAATTCTCGATAGCGCGACGGAGGCGTTCGCATTGCATGTACATGATATCTCTACTAATTTTACCACGTGGCATGCTGATAAATTCTTCACCTCCATAGCGGGCAAAAAGATCTTCAGTTCGTTTATTTTCAAGGACAACATTGGCAAACTGCGCCAATACAATGTCGCCAGTCTGATGACCATATTTATCATTAACACGCTTGAAATGATCAATATCCATCATAATGATGCCAATCGGAAGTCGGTACCGAATGGCATAGGCAATCTCCATGGAGGCAAGTTGAATAAAATGCTGGCGGTTAAAAACCCCTGTCAGGGCGTCAACAGAGGCTCTAAGTAGTAAGTTGTCATCCGATTTAATCTCCGCCTCATTCTTGTATTCAATTTTCATTATAGAATGGCCCATCTGAAGGGCAACACCCGGTGACAGAGGAGCGCGATTTACTTTTCGGGAACCTACATAGGTTCCGTTTGTTGATCCATTGTCTTGAATTATAATAGTTTCGCCTAACCATTCGATGATGCAGTGAAAGCGGGATATCCGCTCATCATCGATGGTAATATCGGCCTGGTTAGACCGGCCAATGGTCATCGTACCACGAACGAGTTTATGCCGACGACCGCTGGCGTTGCCAATATAAATAACGAGATAGGGATGACTGTAGCCTGCACTAACGTCTGAGTCATCATCCATAAGAACCGTTTTATTGAGATTTGTAAAATCAGTCTCGTTCATGGTGACTTGGTCTAATGAGGATAAACATTGTTCAATCAGTAAATCTCTGCGTATTATACGTCAAAAAAAATAAATTCCAAAACATGCTTGAGGATAAGGTCTCTTTTATTTATCGGAAGATTGCCAAAATACTTTAAAGAAAAAACAATAAGTTAAAGGCCCTTCAGGGATATGCAGGCAGTAGATGAACATATGATTTTAACTTGCGTATTGTGTTTGAAATGATTTATAAGTACAGATACCTTTTAGTGGATTTTACCGACAAATCACCAAAATAAATGAATGATTTCAGCGACGAGCAGAAAGGGAGAATTTTGGCTATATATCAGTCCGTTATTTCCGGCAGCACTATCAATTGTTGTGTTTTATTTCCCCGCGCTTACCCAAGCCTTTCAGTTTGACCGCAAAAAAGTATATTCATACAAATTCTATTTATTGATCACCTGCCATTTTACCCACTGGAATTTTAGACATGTGCTCGTCGACACACTAGTTTTGTTGGCCCTGAGCTATTTATGCATTAGTTTTAGTTTCAAAAAAAACTATTCCGTTATTCGATATTTTATCTATCTATTGATTCCGTCAATTTTGATTACTACCTCTGTTTTCATTTTTAATCCTGAAATTACGTATTACAGGGGTCTTTCTGCTGTTGACTGGGCCCTATACGCGATACTCATGGTACAATTTTACCTGGCGCGGCATTGGCTATGGAAGGCAGGTGCCGTAACAATGCTCTTCATGTTCTGCATAATTCTAACTCATCAAGTTATATCAAAGCAAAGTATGCTTGTAGGCGATATGGGGGAGGGAATTGTTACGATGCCCAGTGCCCATATCGCAGGAGCAATAGCCGGCGCGGCCTGTGCATTGATTTATCATATTATTTGGGGAAAACCGCGTGTAAATGGCCGCTCTCCTCGCCTGAGGCGTATCGCCAAGGGGCGGGAGGATCAGGCTTGAAAGCTTAAATACCGCCGATCTGGAGTTTTACGCTGTTGCTCGCCAATAAATGGCGTGGAATTAGGAGCGTCCTGAGGCCTTCAGGATCACGTCAAATAAGAAGACAACCAATTGGATTTAATAGGATTATTTTATTAATTAAAATCGTGCAAACTCCAAAAACCAAAAGCCAAATATCAAACAAATCCTAATGATCAAAACTCAAAATTCAAAACAAGCAAAACGGCCATCAAACTACAGATACGTCACCAGAATGTTTGGGTCATTGAACTTTTGGATTTGGATATTGTTTGGAATTTGGATATTGAGATTTGGGATTTTAGGTCCATGATGGTGGTAGTGAATTGATTCAATCTTGCTGGTTATCACCAACTTTGACGTTTCCCTGCTGCGGCCTTATCGCAACTTGACGTCATAGTAGGATTATGGCAACGTATTCTGATAGATTGGAATTGAAAGAGGATGTACCGCCCAGAGGTGGAGGATATGACGATGAAAAATATACTTTATTGGGGAGCTGCCCTAGTGGTGTTGATCATTTTTTCCGAGAAGTCATATGCACTTGACATAGAATCGTTAGCCGATCAAGCCTCTTTAAGATGTTTGGGAGGGATCGTTGCCGTTGGAGATTCAGATCGATCGGTTCGACAAAAATGTGGGGAGCCCTTAGATATAGCCAGAAAACAAGATTATGGTCCGATTTGGATATATAGTATGGGTCAGTCGCGGTTTATGTATTACCTTGCTTTTTTAAATGGAAAATTGCAGCGAATCGTAAGCGCTCCCTGCAGTACAAGTGATGTTGAGTGTTATGATTTAAGATAAGCGAAACATCATACTCGCGACACCTGGTTTTCTATATTGCGAGAAATTGCATTAGGTTAGACAATTGCCAAAATACCCGTTACAATCAGAAGCGCTTAAAGCCTCATTTTTGCTGTGGCTCGCTCATTGTCTTTCGCAACCTAAGCCAGTCGTTCAGATCCACAATTGCCTTGGAAAGATGATAGCGTCCATCAGCAAACACCCCGTAGTCGCCGCCACCTCCCATAGCCGACGCAAAGCGAGTCGCATTAGCGTAAAATAGCCAGGTATCCGTCCATCGCTTTTCAACGGCCTCGTCAAATGGACTGGATTGCTTTTCAGGCCCCCTGGCAAATCCAAGTTGCCAAATGTCATTCATGATCTTGGTGGCGGTCAGCGTCTCGGCATTGGTCGTTTTGATAGTATTCTCAAACCGATTCCATTGTCCTTTGACCCATGACGAACCATGACAATTCAAGCAGGCTGCTTGCATTGCTTTTTGTCGGATCTGCATCTCCTCTTTGCCGATCAGATAATCCGAGGCAAAACCACCTGCAAAGTCAGTGGGTAGTGGCAATCCGTCTTTATTTCGAATCGACGTCGTATCAGGTTCTCTCGGATGCGGATGGGCATAGATCAAACCGAAAATACGCCAAGGCAAACGATTGTTCATTTGGTGAGTACGTTCGGCAACCACGTCTTCATCCTCATTAACTAGGAGGCTGATATGGCACGTCGCACAGGTGGGCGCCGTGAAATCTTTTCCAATGGTCCAGGGCACAGCATTAAAATTCCAAGATTTATTCATCGCTGAGAAAATATTACCGTGCTTGCTGGCAGCATAGACTTTATAGGCAGGCACATCGGGGCCGACGTGACATTCTTTACAGGTGTATGGTTTGCGGGCCATTTCGATAGAAAAAGCATGACGGGTGTGACAGGCCGAACATGAACCCAAGCTGCCGTCCAGATTCACTCGTCCAACACCTTGATTCGGCCAGCCTTCAATCACCGGAAATTCCAGCTCGCCGAAGGCCTCCGTATCACGGATTTCTTTGCCGGTGACCTTAAGTTTGGTTCCATGGCAATAGTAGCACGCCTCCGCCCTCGTGGCCTCATCGGAATTTTTAAATACAATTTCTCCGTCTGTATACTCCGTTTTCCCAATAATACTGCGCTGGTGTTGCAGATAAAAATTATTATCGGCCAAATTTTTGTAGGCATGTGACATAATATTTTTTGAGTATTGCGCAGCTTCTTGAGAATGACAGGTACGACAATCATTTGGGCTGACGACAACATGGATATCATAGCCGTTATGATCAAATGTATCGGCATGGGCTTTGGGCCTGAGTAGATGACATTCCGCGCAACCGACAACCACATTTTGCAAATTATCCGGCACAGTATTGCTGGAGACCTTGCGCGCCAGCCCCACCACCGCCATGGCCTGTTTCGGAGTAATTTTGGAATGACGGCTGTTTTGCCAGTCATTAACAATACCGGGATGAATCGCGGAATGACAATCGAGGCATTCGGCAGTTGCCTCACTAATGGGTATTTCCTCCGACATACCGGTTGCGGCATTGATTAAAAATGTCAAAGCAAAAATTAGATAAACCAGCTTTTTCATAGACAACTCCTCATTTTGGATACTTGATTATCTAAAGCGTTCTCAATAAAGCAGCGCTGAATCAAGAATTAGAGCGGAAGGCAGAGCAAAAAAATTAAAATATCAAAATACTCTGAGATTACCGGATGGTCAAGAGAAAATCAAACCGCATGTCGGGGGAAACCCGCCCCGTTTCAATATTCTGGCCTTCG
>JASFJP010000350.1:0-5456 GCA_050121225.1 Desulfobacterales bacterium | reverse complement strand
CCCAACCCGGCATCGGATGAGGAGGGGGCTGCGTTAAACAACCACAGTATTGTATTGCATTCGGATAATTTTATCGATTTAGATCCAAAATTCTCGGATCCAGCATCAACGCAAAAACCCCTTCCATCCGAGGTCGTGCCAATTAGCGTTTCAGGGGCTGAAATGCGCAATCCAATATTCTTAGACCTGTCCAATACCAAATTGAAGGGGCGCCATAATTTGGAAAATGCCTGCGCAGCAAGTCTCGCAGCCATGGCAGCCGGTGGTCGGCCGCAAGGAGTTCAGTCTGCGCTCGACAAATTTCGGGGACTTCCCCATCGACTTGAATATGTCGACACTATCCAAGATGTCGAGTACTTCAACGACTCCAAAGCGACCAATGTGTCTGCAGTTGCCAGAGCACTTGAATGCTTCAGCCAGCCGGTGGTTTTGATAATGGGCGGCCTGGACAAAGGGAGCAATTTTAGCAACCTCAGCCGCGCCATTCGCAAACATACAAAGAAACTCATCGTAACGGGAGATGCGGCGACGACTATTAGAGCCGCCCTTGATGATGCCGCTTCAATATCATCAGCGGAATCGATGCCGGATGCCGTTCAAAAGGCATTTCAGGCCGCCGTTCCCGGAGATATAGTCCTACTGTCACCGGGGTGCGCGAGTTTCGATAGATATGCAAATTATGCCCAACGGGGAGAAGACTTCAAGGAATCTGTTCGAAAACTTGAACACAAGAATGCCGTATGAACACACTAGGATTAATATCAGTAAACCACAGAAATGATTTTAATCGAATTACCAGAATCTTACATTCGGATAACCCATGAAATTCGAGAAACCGCCATCACATTTCGTTGCTTATGATGTCCAGCTATTGTTTCCGGTTCTATTTCTAGTCGGAATAGGGATTGTGATGGTGTATAGCTCCAGTTCAGCATTGGCACTAAAAAAATTCGGTACCGATTCCTTTTTCTTAAAAAGACAGGCGCTTTTTGCCCTGATTGGAATCGTGGTTTTGGTCATTTGCAGGCATTTCCCGTATCAATGGTATCGCGTATTGGCCTATCCATTGTTGGCGCTGGCATTAGTTTTTTTGGCCGCGACCCAATTTTCGGACTTCGGTCTTTCAGCCGGAGGATCTGCAAGATGGTTAAAGCTCGGCTATTTTACGTTTCAGCCATCTGAATTTGCACGGTTGGCATTGATTATTTTTCTGGCATATTCATTGGAAAAGAAGGCAGAAAAATTAAAGGAACTATCCATCGGCTTTCTGCCGCATGTTTTGGTTTTCGCGGCGTTTGCGTTCCTCATTTTCAAGCAACCGGATTTCGGATCGGTGGTTATTCTCGGCATCTTGACGTGGCTGATGATGTTTGTCGGCGGCGTGCGCTGTCTGCATCTGGCGACATCACTGGTAGCCATGATACCGATTGCTTATTATTTTTTGATCAATGCCGAATATCGCGTGAAGCGGATATTGAGTTTTCTCAATCCTTGGCAGTATTCAGCCGACGAAGGTTACCAGACCGTTCATTCTCTCATGGCTTTCGGCACCGGGGGTCTATGGGGTACTGGAATTGGAAAAGGCTATCAAAAATTGTTTTATCTTCCGGAGCCTCATACAGATTTTATATTTTCTGTAGTAGGTGAAGAACTCGGGTTAATCGGTGTTCTTTTTATCATCGGGCTTTACACTCTGATCCTCATAAAAGGAATTCAGATCTCACGCAATGCTCCGGATACTTTTGGATCGCTGCTGGCCATCGGTCTAACGACAGCGGTGGGTCTGCACGTGTGCATCAATATGGGCGTCGCCCTCGGACTTCTGCCGACCAAGGGGCTAACCCTTCCCTTTTTAAGCTATGGCGGAACGTCCCTTTTAATAAATATGGCCTCCATCGGAATATTGATGAACATCAACTTAGACCGTAAGGCGTGAGACAATAAATATAGGGTATTCGAGTACCCAGATATCGGCGTCAAGTCAATGAGACAAGTTGAAAATAGTGAATCAAATGGACCCAGCGCAAGGCCGCTTCGAATAGCATTCGCCGGCGGTGGAACCGGAGGTCATCTGTTCCCCGGAATCGCCATTGCACAAGAATTTTTGATTCGTAATCCAGCAAATAAAATTATTTTTATGAGCACCGGAAATTCACTGGAACGTTCAGTATTAGGCAAAGCCGGTTTCGAACTCAAAGAAATTACGGCGGCCGCAATCAAAGGCCGGGGATTTTGGAATCAGATCAACTCGATATCAAAAATCCCGAAGGGCATCCTCCAATCTTTGCGGATTCTTAAAATGTTCGCACCTGACATTACTATCGGACTTGGCAGTTATTCTGCCGGGCCGGTTGTCATCGGTGCCTGGTTTATGAAAATAACAATTGTACTGCACGAGCAGAATATTCTACCGGGAATTACCAACAAAATTTTGGCACGCTTTGCAAGTCGAATCTACGTTTCTTTTAAAAATACGGGCGGCGGTTTGGATCCAACCAAAGTTCATTGGACGGGAAACCCAATACGGATGGAAATTATTGAATGCAGCAGTGGTGAAGACAGCGCGTCCAGCGGTAACTCCAGAAGCGGCTTCTTCACCGTTTTGATTATCGGGGGCAGCCAGGGGGCGCATAGTATCAATATTGCCATAATTGACGCACTGGAACATCTTGCTCATAAGAATCGTCTATATTTTATCCATCAAACCGGTCTGGCGGATGAGCGGTCCGTAAGGGAGGCGTATCAACGCTACCAGATCTCAAACACCTCTAAGGCCTTTTTTGACAATATGGCCGAATTATACCGCGACGCTGATTTAGTTATTTGCAGAGCCGGTGCAACAACGGTTGCCGAGATTACAGCCATAGGAAAAGCAGCAATATTTATCCCGTATCCCTTTGCAGCCGATAATCACCAGGTTTTGAATGCCGGAAACTTATCAAAAGATGGTGCTGCTGAAATGATATTGGAGAAGGACTTGAACGCTATAGTATTGAGCCAAATGATTGATTACTACGTCGCCCATCCGGCTGCTTTGGAGAAAATGGCCGACAAAGCAAAGCAATTTGGCAATCCGGACGCAGCCAAGAATATCGTTGATGACTGCTATCGGTTATTAGCGGTCTAATGAAGGTTACAGAATGCTCGATAGTCGATCGTAAACCGGAACCCTGAGCCCTGAACCCTGAACCTATACTTATGTATCTAAAAAAATACCACATCCATTTTGTAGGCATCGGCGGCATCGGTATGAGCGGCATTGCCGAACTTCTCCTCAACTTGGGCTACAAAGTGTCCGGGTCCGATCTCAAATCATCCGACATAACTGATCGCCTGAAATCCTTGGGGGGTGTCGTATACGATGGGCATTCAGAAAAGCAAATCAGCGGCGCTGATGTCATCGTAGTCTCGTCGGCGATTAGCGAAGACAACCCGGAAGTAGTGGCCGCCCAGGAATCTTCGGTACCGGTAATACCGCGGGCAGAGATGTTGGCCGAGCTGATGCGTCTAAAATACAGTATTGCCATCGCCGGGGCTCACGGAAAAACAACCACCACGTCAATCGTGGCCTCGGTCCTGGCAGAAGGTCATCTTGATCCTACGGTAGTAATTGGTGGCAAATTGAAAAGTATCGGATCCAATGCCGTCCTTGGCAAAGGAGATTTTATCGTTGCCGAAGCAGATGAGAGCGACGGATCGTTTTTGAAATTTTCGCCTGCCATTGCCGTAATAACAAATATCGATCGCGAACATCTGGATTTTTACCCGGATTTAGAGGCCATTAAGTCAGTATTTTTAAGCTTTATAGACAGAATACCATTTTATGGTCTTGCCATCCTTTGCCTGGACAATGAACCGATCCAAGATTTGATTCCGAAGATAAAAAAACGCTTTGGAACCTATGGCATGAGTTCCCAAGCGGATTTTCAGATCAGGGATGTTGAATTCGAAAAACATCGAAGCAATTTTAGTGTATTCAAACAAGGTCAAAAGCTCGGGCGTATAAAGTTGAATTTACCGGGCATTCACAATGTGTACAACGCAACGGCCAGCGTAGCAGTGGGCATTGAGCTGGATATTCCCTTTGATACGATCAAGACGGCTTTGGAAACCCTTGAAGGCGTTCAACGCAGGCTTGAAATTAAAGGTGAAATTGAGGGTATTACGGTGGTGGATGATTATGGACACCATCCCACTGAAATTAAAACGACGTTGCTGGCGTTAGAGGAATGCTGGCCTGGCAGACGCAAGGTGATTGTGTTTCAGCCCCACCGTTATAGCCGCACCAAAGCTCTGTTCGATGATTTCACACGTGCATTTTATCAATCGGATGTTTTACTGGTGCTGCCCGTCTATGCCGCCGGTGAGAAAAAGATCGAAGGCATCACAGGTGAGGCCATTTGTGAAGGGATTAAAGCCCACGGTCATAAAGATGTTCTGTGTGTAGAGGGAAAAAAGAGTGCGGTCACCTATCTGAAGAATCATTTAAAACCTAAGGATGTCGTGTTGACCCTGGGAGCCGGAGATGTATGGCAGGTGGGCGACAAGCTACTAAAACGCCATGATTAATTACTTAAATCTACGAGCCGAATTGCAGAGATATTGAAGCCCTAAATACAGAGGTTGAACCTTGTGAAAAGCAAAAAGCCCCGCAAAAACATACGTAAAGGGAAAAAGAACAACCGACACATAAAATTGTCCCATCGACTCAAGTTTGGTTTCAACGTGTGTGTCGGAATTGTAGTCTTAGCGGCAACGACCTGCGTTTTCATTTTGGTTCATGACGTTTTGACCCATAGCGATTATTTCAAGGCTGAGAAACTGACCATAAAAGGCTTGCAGCGCCTGTCAAAAAAGCAAATCGTCCGACAGGCCCAGGTTCAAGCAGGCGTAAATATACTGGCGGTCAATCTTTCCCTCACACGTAGACGATTGCTGGAACATCCATGGATCGCGGAGGCCGAGGTCAGCAGAGAAATACCGTCTGGGCTCAGCATACACATACAAGAGCACACGCCGATGGCGGTTATTGATGTGGGGCGCAAACTTTTAATCAACCGACAAGGAGAAATTTTTAAAGAATGGGATTCTTCAGACCCGACGCATCTGCCGGTGATCAGTGGTTTAGACATAACTGATTTTAGCATTCACGGTCATCCAACTCCGATCGAACGCCGCGGAGAACCGAAGGCTGCGGTGATGCGGGTTCTGCAAATGGGCGAGGAAAATGGAAGCATTCTTCCGAATCGTTTCATTAGACAGATACAGGTGGATCGCCAAATTGGTTTAACCCTGTATGCGTTTGACAGTGCCAAAAAGATAAAGCTGGGATTCGACAACTATGCCGACAAGTATCATTTGCTGGCGAATTTGTTTGAATACTTGAAGCGTCAAAGACGCTTTTCAGACTTTGAGCGAATAGATCTCAACAATGTAGATCGCGTGGTCGTAAATCC
>JASFJP010000349.1:0-5465 GCA_050121225.1 Desulfobacterales bacterium | reverse complement strand
CTGCTCGTTCAACCAAAAAATGAGCTGCTCGCGAGTAAGGTCGAGGATATTTGTGTTTTTTTGTGTTTGAAGCATAGGTTCTTCGTCAATGAATAACAGTTCGCATGGAGTTAAATAAATTCCGGCATCTTATATTAAATAACTTGACATACCATTGTCAGAATTATATTTTCAAGGATTTATGACAGAAGGCAGCCAAAATTATGTTTGAGAATCTGAGCGATAAACTAGACACCGTATTTCGCAAGCTCAAAAGACACGGCAAATTAACGGAAAAGAATATCGAGGATGGCTTGAAAGAAGTCCGGATGGCCCTTCTTGAGGCTGATGTCCATTATCGCGTGACTAAAAAATTTGTTGCGGAAGTTAAAGCGCGCGCTTTGGGGCAAGAAGTGCTGGCAAGTTTGACCCCTGGCCAGCAAGTCGTCAAAATAGTCAACGATGAGTTGACGAAGCTGATGGGATCCCGACACGAAGATTTGAATTTATCGGGTTCAAGCCCGGTTTCTATAATGCTGGTCGGTCTCCAGGGTTCCGGCAAAACGACGAGTGCCGGTAAGCTGGCGGTATTATTGCGGAAGAAGGGAAGAAAACCATACCTGGTACCCGCAGATGTATATCGTCCTGCTGCTATTGATCAACTAAAAAAACTGGGTGACCAGCTGGATGTTGCGGTATTTTCTTCCAGTGTGGACATGGATCCGGTTCAGATTTGTCAGGACGCCAGGACGGCTGCTCAACAACAAGGCTGCGATACTCTGCTTTTGGATACCGCCGGGCGCCTTCACATCGATGATGCGCTGATGCAGGAACTCAGCCGCATCAAAGATGCAGTCAAGCCCTCGGACATTCTGCTGGTGGCTGATGCTATGACGGGTCAGGACGCCGTAAATATCGCCCAATCGTTCAACGAAAGGCTGGATATTGGCGGTGTGCTTCTGTCCAAATTGGATGGAGACGCTCGCGGTGGTGCCGCTCTTTCAATCAAGTCGATTACCGGTAAACCGATCAAGTTCTTTGGCGTCGGTGAAAAATTAAATGACCTTGAACCCTTTCACCCTGAACGACTGGCTTCAAGTATCCTGGGCATGGGCGATGTTCTTACATTGATCGAAAAAGCCCAGGAGGCAGTGGATGAAAAGCAGGCGGCCGAACTCGAAAAAAAGCTAAGAAAAAGCCAGTTTACTCTTGAGGATTTTCGTGACCAAATGGTCCAGATTCGCAAAATGGGTTCCATTGGCGATCTGATGAAAATGATCCCGGGAATGGGCAAAATGAAGCAGATGAAAAACCTGGACGTCGACGAACGGGAATTTGTAAAAATTGAAGCCATCATCAACTCGATGACACCCCGGGAACGTCGTCAACACGCCATCATAAACGGAAGTCGTCGCAAAAGAATCGCCAAAGGAAGCGGGACACGGGTGCAGGATGTCAACCAGTTACTAAAAAACTATTCTCAAGTTTTAAAAATGCTCAAAAAGCTAAATAAAGGCGGTAGGCAGCGAGGAATGTTACCGTTTTGAAGGAGAAATGACACTATGGCAGTTAAAATCAGATTGGCCCGACACGGAGCGAAAAAAAAACCATTCTACCGAATTGTCGTCGCCGACAGTGAAAGCCCCAGGGATGGAAGATACCTGGAAAATGTCGGCACCTATGATCCTTTGTTTGATCCGGCAAAGGTGACCCTGAAGGAGGAACGAATCCAATACTGGATGCAGCAGGGTGCGACTCCCACAGATACAGTAAAAAGCCTTCTAAAAAGGGAGGGCTTCTTTGCCAAAAGCGCATAATCCGAAGGCGTTCGCAGATTCATTGCCCCTATTTCTCAACCACCAACAAAGGAGATGCGACTATGAAGGATCTGATCAATTTCATCGCTCAAGCGCTGGTGGACAATCCGGAACAAGTGTCAGTGAGTGAGGTTAAGGGGAATCAAACCTCCGTTTTGGAGTTAAAAGTGGCCAAAGAGGATTTAGGGAAAGTCATCGGTAAACATGGCAGAACGGCGCGGGCGATGCGAACTATTCTCAACGCGGCTTCGGCTAAAGAAAAAAAACGCACCGTTCTGGAGATCATTGAATAAATCAGTGGAGAAAAAGGATTACGTGCTCATGGGCAAAATTGTAAGCGCCCATGGTGTAAAAGGTACCAACAAGTTCCGTTCATTTGCAGAACGGTTGACGGTGTTTAAACCCGGCGACAGTATTCTTGTTTGCGGCAGCCAAAACTATGAGAAAAAACACGAAATAAACTGGGTCAAACCACATACGGGGACACCGCTGATTTCGTTTAAAGGCGTAACCGATCGCAGTCAGGCTGAAGTGCTCATCGGTTGCGAACTGTTTATTAAAAAATCTGAATTGCCGGAGGTGGAAAACGGCTCATATTACTGGTCCGATCTGATCGGACTCCATGTTTTTAAGACCGATAAAACCTATCTCGGCTGCATCGAGTCAATTATCCAAACCGGCAGCAATGATGTTTATGTGGTTAAGGATGGTATAAAAGAGGTGCTGGTACCAGCCCTCGAATCAGTGGTGCTGAAGATAGACATAGAAAACAATCAGATGCAGGTTGATTTGCCGGAAGGGTTGGAAGAGGATATATAAAATCAAATGAAATTCATCGTTCTGACGATTTTCCCGGATATGTTAAGATCTTTCTGGGCACATGGGATTATCCGAAGGGCGATTGAACAGAGAAAAATATCGGCTGAAACGATAAACATCCGGGATTTCACCACCGATCGACATAAGGTGACAGACGATAGACCTTACGGTGGTGGCAGCGGGATGGTGATGAAACCCGGGCCGTTAGCCGGTGCGATTCGTGCAGCATCCAATTTAGTGCCTTCGGCAAAAACAGTTTTGTTGACGCCTCAGGGACGCGTTTTTAACCAGGATTTGGCCCGTAACCTGGCGTCAGAGGATGGTCTTACATTTGTATGCGGCCGCTATGAAGGTGTCGATGAGCGAATCTGTCACGATCTCATTGATCATGAGATTTCTATCGGCGATTATATCATCACCGGGGGTGAACTGGCGGCCATGATGATAATTGATGCCGTCACGCGGCTGATTCCCGGTGCTCTGGGCGGTGAGGATTCGGCTGAAAAGGACTCATTTTCAAATGGTCTGCTTGAACATGCCCATTACACGCGACCTCAATCTTATGAGGGCAACGAGGTCCCAGCTGTGTTGCTATCCGGCCATCATCAAGAAATCGAAAAGTGGCGTCTTGAATCTTCATTAATACGCACGTTTTTAAAACGACCGGATTTGTTGCAGCGCCGGGAGCTAACCCAGCAGGAGCGGGAAATACTGAAAAAGTGGGCCCGTGACATTGAAGAGATTGTTTTATTTAGCTCAAAGGACACGGAGATCGCATAGAAGATCAGCAAAAATTATTAAATATTAACTTCTGTGCTCTTTGCTGAATAAGAATAGTGAATCATGCCCAAACTCTATGTGGCATTAACGCATTATCCGGTGGTCAACAAAAACGGCGACACCATTGCATCGGCCCTGACCAACCTGGATTTACACGATATTTCCCGGGCAGCCATGACCTATGGGGTGAAATCCTTCTATGTGGTGACACCGCTAAACGATCAGCAGTTACTCGCCCGGCGCATCATATCGCATTGGACGAACGGCGCGGGAGCTGCTTACAATCCGGCCAGGCGCCGGGCTCTTGAAATTATCCGGGTCAAGGAGTCCATTGAGGATGCGGCCAAGGAAATCGAAAATACTGAGGGGATTTACCCCAAAACGGCTGTAACCTGTGCCAGACAGCACACGGCAAGCATCAGCTATGAAAAATTCGGCCGTGTATTAGAAAACGGTATGCCCTATTTGCTGGTTTTCGGCACGGCCTGGGGTTTGGCGGAAACGTTGATAGCGGAAGCAGACTACGTTCTGCAACCGATTACAGGTACCACAGATTATAATCACCTTTCTGTACGATCCGCAGCCGCAATCATATTGGATCGGTTGCTTGGCGCAGAAAGATAAAACAAATATTATGGATTTTGCAATGGATCTATTTAGAATGATAAGGATTTGGAGGTAGTATGGAAAAGATAAAACAGCTCGAACGTGAACACTTACGCATGGATCTTCCTGATTTTGGGCCGGGTGACACGGTTAAAGTCTTCGTAAAAATAAAAGAAGGGGAAAAAGAGCGTATTCAGGCTTTTCAGGGTGTCGTCATCAGCAAGCGCAAAGGCACCACCAATGCAACCTTTACGGTTCGAAAAGTTTCCTATGGGATCGGAGTTGAACGGATTTTTCCGCTGCACTCTCCCATTATCGACAGAATTGAAGTCATCACACGAGGTCATGTACGGCGTGCCAAAATTTATTATTTGCGCAAACTCAGAGGAAAAGCCGCCAGGATCAAAGAGCGCCGGTTTAGGTAACAACGCCTTTGAGCCAAAGTCGAGGATGCCCCGATCCCCCGATAGCGGGATTTCCGTTTCACTACAACAAGACACAGACCTTAAATCATCATATCAGATGCGTGGTCCCGCTTTGCGGAGGCATCATGGGTGGGCTTCGACTGAACTCAGCCGAAGTCAGGCCGTATGCGTATACTGCGAACCCTTAATCCGCCGTCCTCAGTCAGGCGTCGGATATCGCAGATGGGATATCATCGGCTTTCCCGCCGGGTAAATAAGATGGATTTGTGGTTCTACGAAAAAGAAGCCACTGAGAAAGGGTATAAAGAAATTGCCGGCATTGATGAAGCCGGCCGGGGTCCCTTGGCCGGCCCTGTTGTTTCTTCAGCGGTTATCCTACCATCCTCATTTCGCGAACCCGCGGTGATCGACTCAAAAAAACTAACTCCTCAAAAGCGAATACACCTTTATGAAATAATATATGCGAAAGCGGTATCAATAGGTATCGGAATTATTGACCCCGTAGAAATTGATCGTATTAATATTCTGCAGGCGTCACTGCTTTCCATGACAATGGCGGTTGATAATCTTGATCCTCGACCGGACTGTTTATTGATCGACGGAACCTTTGGAATCTCGTCTGATCTGCCCCAGAAGCCGATTCCAAAGGGCGACGCCTTGAGCATTTCTATCGCGGCGGCCTCGATTATTGCCAAAGTAACCCGGGATAGGCTGATGGAACGCTATCATGATTATTTTCCTCAATTTGACTTTCCCAAACATAAGGGATATCCAACCAAAGCGCACAAACAAGCCATTCAAAAATTCGGATGTTGTCCCATTCACCGCCGCAGTTTTAAAGGTGTCAAAGAGTATCTCTAGTGCAATTCACGAAATCCATACCAACATCAGTTTAAATTCTTACCATTGCCAATTTGAGTTTCAAATTGTATAGTTTTTGAAAACCACAAATCATCAAAAATTCGACATTCACCCATGTTAAATCAGAGACAAAAATTTGGAGAACAAGGGGAGGCCCTGGCAGCCAAATATCTGAAGA
>JASFJP010000348.1:0-5470 GCA_050121225.1 Desulfobacterales bacterium | reverse complement strand
TTGATATAATTAGGTATGATTTCTTATTTTGTCCTTATCATTACAGATGGGCGGTTGGGGAACATCTTAAACGCAGACACGGTCTGATTGTCAATATACCCTCTGCCTCTGACGCTTGTGGTCAAAACGTTTAAATCACCATATTGAAGGTACGCGCGTAGTGGAGCCCATGAGTAAAAAAAGAGTTGGGGCCAAACATCAAATTGATGATCCTGAACACTGGGTGGACCAATACGGCGATTATCTCTACCGCTTCGCCCTGTCCAGAGTCAAAGATCCTTCCACTGCTGAGGATCTGGTCCAGGAAACGTTACTGGCTGCATTAAGTGCCCGCAATAATTTCCAAGGCCGTTCCGCCGGCCGGACATGGTTTATTGCCATCCTCAAACATAAGATCGTAGATCATATCCGCAAACGAGTTCGCGAACAGGCCTCGGATAAAGTCGAGTCTCTGTCGGATGCTACCGAGAACGAGTCTTTCGATTCCCATTTCAAAGATAACGGCACATGGCAAATTCGACCATCCAAGTGGGCCACCAACCCTATGAAAATATATGAACAGAAAGAGTTTATGGACGTTCTTTATTCCTGCCTGGGGGAATTGCCGGAACGTTTGGCAAAGGCATTTATGATGCGGGAAATTGACGGTCTCAGCACGGTTGAGATTTGTAAGGTATTAAGTATTTCCGCGACGAATAGCTGGGTCATGCTCTACCGGGCCCGAATGTGGTTGCGACGTTGTTTAGAAAATAAATGGATTCGCACTGAAGAATAGAGGCTGTTTCATGCAACACTGGATGTTTAATTGCAGAGATATATCTCAAAAGGTTTCCGAGTCTATGGACCGAAGCCTGCCGTTGCATCATCGGATGCTGATAACTGTGCACCTGTTAATGTGCCAATACTGCAACCGGTTCAAGCAGCAGATGATGAGTCTAAGAAATGCCGTCCGTTTAAATGATCTTCCGCAGGACGAAACAGATCCGACCATTTCCTTATCAAAGGAAACCAGAAATCGAATAAAGCAATCCTTGAAAAGTCGTCTTAGCCAAGATTAACGAACGATATATAGATGAGGTGAAATGGCTGATCAAAATAAACAGTACAATGATACAGTTCCTGATGAGCATGCCACCAACGTAAAAGACCGGGGTGGGCGACGCCGTTTAGCGGATCGGCGTAATTTTTCTTCCTCGGAGCATTTTCCGGAAAGGCGCGTTTTGCGGTATCGCCGCAGCGGGAATGATCGCAGAACACTACAGAATCAGAAAATTAGAAAGAAGTCCGAACGCCGGAGATTGTTCAAAGAAAAGTACCTGGTTTCAGATAATCCTGGAACAAATCCCAGCGAGAAAGAGAGATAAACGAAACAACAGGATTTTTCATTAGCTGCTTTTAAGTAACCGACGTATGTTTCCGTTGCCGCCAATTATTTGGTGAATTTCTTCAGTGATTTTGAATCGCTGAATGGTTCGCTTTAGAGCCGCAACGCTTTTCTTCAATCGTTCTCGGGTGGACATCATCTCGAGAAACTGCTGCTTTTCCTCATAGCTAAATCCTTCGCACCCCGATATCAAAAATGATATGGATTTTATATCCATCTGTTCTGCAAAGACATATTCTTGCTGTTCCATGGCAATGGTCGCAAATTGCTTCAGGAGATTCACTCCCTGGTTGGCCAGCTCCTTGCAGACATTATTTTCCTCCTCCAGTTCATCGTCCAAAAAGCGAACCATTGCTTCCAGATACGCTTTTTCATCAAACATTTCCATGATCATGAAACGGCTTTCACCACGTGTCAAAATATCCAGCCGTCCGTCTCCGTAGCGTTTCAGGACATTCAAAATCACGGCCGTGCATCCAATTTGTTGAACTTCGGATCCGTTGAAGTAAACGACTCCGAATGCCTTGTTCTCATCCAGACACTCGCTGATCATCAATTTGTAACGTTCCTCAAAAATGTGCAGGGGAAGAGGCAAATGCGGCAACAAGACTAGACCCAATGGAAACAGAGGTATTCTGGCTTTAGTGGTCATGAATGCGACTCCTTTAGACACTCATAAAACTAAAGCCGTGATTCGTCAAGAGGGGCTGTTCAAAGTTTATCGGTTTTCATGATATTTGCAAAACGATAGACCAATCCCATGAAAATAAACTTTAATTGGGAATAATAGATTGTTAGGGGTCAAATTGTTTGCAAAAAGCATATATTCTTTAGCATAAAAAAAGAAACATAGCGGTTGTCATAGATTATTATAACCTTGGATGATCATAAAAAAATATCTTCGCCTGTTATTAACCTGGAACTAACGGAACATATTTATGACAACCGGTATAAATGGAAGCGCCATCCGGATGGCATCTTGAATGGACGGCCCTGCCCTTTGCTCGGTTGAGCAGCCATCCGGATAGCGTCTGGAGGGGCTCTTTAAATGGTGCCGTGAATATCTGGAGTATGATAAAGTAATATCTTTGCCGGCACCGCCTTCGATTACTCGAACGCTTTCAATTCTTGCAAATTGCAAAATTTATTCCATTTATTTCAAAAAATATTTTTTCTTACGATATCAGTGGGTTATTTTGGAAACAAGTTGTGGTAGGATATGTTTGATCGCGATATTGTGAAAAAAATTCCAGAATTTTATTACATTTTTTTCCTACTTTTTAAGGAGTTTAGTCAACATGTTAGAAAAACAGATTCTTTTTCTTGTTTGGACAGGCGCAAATAAACGTCTTGCATTAGAATATCTCCTTCATTTTACTCTTCTTAATCTATGTGTCTCTCGCAGTCGTTCCCAAAGGGATTTTAAAATGACCGTGACAGCATCTTCATCGTGCAGAAATACCTCTTTGGTTGCAGACCGGCACGATTCTATTAATTCGGAATTACCGGACATCAATCCATACGTATTGAGGATGTAACGACCCAAGGACAAATAGAGGTTGGCCAACTCCCCTTCAGACATATTGGCTACGCTGATTTTATCCTTTAACGCCATTTCCGATATCAACCTCTCCACTGCTTCATCCACAGATGTCGGCAACGGTCGCGGAGATTTTATGTCAGTGAAGGTACTGGGTCCGGACATATTGCCTTCAACCATCCCTAAGTAATAGACGCTTTCTATAATTTTCACTGTGTCCCGATATATTTGAGGGTCTTTGCTTGCCCTGGGTCCGGCTACATTTAGGATTTCGACCTGATTTTCGCTGATCCATTTCTTTATGGAGGACGCGGCCTGAAAAGCTGAAGTTTGATTAAGATCAATATGAAGCCAGGGTCGGATATGCTTTTGGGCCATTTCCCTCGTATACTCTGAACCTCCGGTCAATTGGCCGCGGGAAATGATCAAGGTACCATCGGTATCCACCACATTCTTTTCAGTGCGCTCGGAATAGTTGGAGGTCGAAGTTTCCTTCAACTGATAATTTTGCGGCAACGGTCCGTTTTCGGTCAACCGTCCCTTCGGAATCCAGCCGCCATGCGGGATATCCAGTTTGATGGCCACATCCAGTGCTGCACGATCAACTCCGGTCTGCCCTCCGGATATAATTCTTTTTATCATGTCAACAATCCCGTTAGAAACCGACTGATTTGATCGGCTCCATTTGCAACCTTAGGCTGCTCTCGCGAAATGCTCAAAAGTTTTCTTAGTTTGTCTGTCCATCGCCCATTTTTGAACTCCGACTCTTCGATCAAGATACCGGACATTTCCGTTTCGATAAAAGCCGCCATTTTGCCGGATTCACGGAAGTTCGACCTCGGAATGTACCCGAAGGATACTCCTGAACGGTAAACCTCAGCAAGCGTACTGTAACCTAATTTTCCGACAACCGCATCGGCGGCGTTAACCAGATCCGGATGATAGAACTCAGAACGATAGGGCAATAGAATCACATTCTGGCGGGTCTGCATTTCCTGAACGCTGCACGGAACAACAAAAAAGATTTCACCAAAAGAGAGCAATTTGTCAAAAAATTCGTAATGTTGCGGCATCCCTCCCGTGGTAATCAACACCATCTTTTGGCCCGATTCAACCCCCAGCCGTTCTTTGATGTTGCTTCCAGATGTGTATATTTTTCGACTTACAGGTTCGGTCTTGAGATCAGCCGCTTTTCCGTTGCAAACCGGCTTTGTTTGGATATGATAATCGGCAGCATTGAATAGTTGCTGCAAATACTCAATAAATGGCTGGATGCGCTTGTCGGCGGTTAAGTACTCCTGATAGATCCAATCCCAGGTGAAATTTTCTATTAAAATAGTCGGAATTCCGCTTTCCCTACCGACCATAATGCCTATCGGGGCAATGTCGCATATGATTGCATCGCAGCCCAGCTGTTTGATTGTATACGAGAGCTCGGCAACCTTCGATCGTGCAATCGGGTAAAAGGCATTCAAACACCTCAGCGTCCCATCAAAATCAATTTCAAATGCTGATTTTTGAACAAGGCCAACGTCCGTTTGGATGAAATGATACTCAAACGCATTACACAACGAATCTTGAAACAACCACAGAGGAGCCTCTGTAAATATTTCAAATTGAACCGAGTTGCTGATCTCTTCCAACGCCTGCATGACTGCGGCTGCCCGGGTTGCGTGACCAAATCCGTGGTATGATATAAAAAATGCGATTTTTATGGACATAGGAAAGGTCGGATCAGGCACCCTTATTCTTGAATCACAAAGTGCGCGCGCCGGTTTTTGGCCCAGGCATCTTCTGTTTCCCTGGGGTCAAGCGGGCGTTCTTCGCCGTAGCTAATGGTTTGTAATCGTGAACCATCGATACCCAGATCCAGTAAAAAGGTTTTGGCGCTTTGGGCGCGACCTTCTCCCAACGCAAGATTGTATTCGTTAGTTCCACGATTATCGGCATGCCCTTCAATGACTACCGTGGTTGCTTTGTTTTCCCGTAACCAGCTTGCTTTTTTCTGCAGTAATTCTTGGGCCTGTGGGGTTAAACGAACACTGTCAAATTCAAAATAGATGTCTTCGTTCTCAAATATGGATCGCTCCGTTTCCATCCGTTCTCTGGCCATCTGATCGCTGAGGCTCCCCTCCTTGAGGTCTTCTTCTTGCAAGGCTTTCTGCCTATCCAGCTCTCTTTGCCTCTCTTCCTCCGCCCGTTTTCGCTCTTCTTCAGACATCGCGCTCGGTTCCGAACTGATTTTTTTCTTGGAACACGCAGGAACCCCCAAAATCATCACTGCAACCAGAACCAACGCCATAAGTTTCCAATGTGTCTTCATCATTTTTTCTCCTTCTTATTAGTTAAAATTCCGATGCTTGTATTATGATTAGGTGTCGCCAAATGTATATATCACGGAAGGCGATTTGTCAAAAGTATGTCATCCGAATATGGAGGAGTAAATGGAAATGGACGTGAAATAAACGCGGAGCATAGATCGATCGCAAAATACAGCACCACACAACCTGAATTTCGCTATACCCGCTCTATGAATTCCTTGCCTA
>JASFJP010000347.1:0-5471 GCA_050121225.1 Desulfobacterales bacterium | reverse complement strand
TTAAACTATTGCTGTGTGTTGCCTAAACAGGATAAATAGAAAATGTTGAGATAAAATCAATGACTTTGTGACAGCTATTGTCCACTAATTAAAAAGAGGAGGCCAAAAAGAAAGTGACGTTCACAACCGAAGATAAAAAGAAACTGATCGATCAATTCAAATTGCATGACAGTGACACAGGGTCCCCCGAGGTGCAGGTCGGACTTTTGACTCACCGAATCTCCTATCTCACCGAGCACTTAAAGATACACCAAAAGGATCATCACTCACGCAGAGGCCTGTTAATGCTGGTCGGACGACGTCGCAGGCTGCTGAACTATGTCAAGTATAAAGACATCAATCGCTACCGAACAATCATTGAAACCCTGGGGTTGAAAAAGTAGCCGTCTGGTGGTGGTGCACTTTTACGTCACTCCACACCAGAGCAATTTTGATTTTAGCGGTACATACAAAACCATCACGGCACGCCCTCATCCAGGGTTGACCCCGGTGACAATTCGCTAGGGCGCTTTTCTGTATCGCTTCAACCCGCAGCGGTTTCGGGTTGTCGGTGCCGCGGCGGAGCATGCCAATTGAGATTCCTTGAAATCATATAGTATACATAGGTTTTACGTCACCTACAATTAGGAGAAAAATATGGAAATTATGCTTAAAGAAGAAATTAGCGGTCGAACTCTTAGTATCCAAGCCGGCAAAGTAGCGAAACAGGCATCGGGTTCGGTCGTGGTTCAGTATGGGGACACCATCGTCCTGGTGACTGCCGTATCGGCCAAAGAAGAACGACCGGGGAATTTTTTACCCCTTACAGTTGAATATCAGGAAAAAATATATGCCGCGGGTCGAATTCCAGGGAATTATTTTCGTCGAGAAATCGGCCGTCCCAGTGAAAAAGAAACATTGACGGCTCGGTTAATAGACAGACCTATCCGACCACTGTTCCCTAAAAAATACCGTTATGAGACTCAGGTTATTGCAACGGTTTTGTCCATGGATCAAGAAAATGATCCGGATACCCTGGCGATGTTAGGTGCTTCGGCAGCCCTGGTTATTTCCGACATCCCATTTGCAGGCCCGATTGCAAGTGTAAGGGTCGCGCGTATCGACGGACAATTTAAGATCAACCCGACTATATCGGAACTGGAAAGAAGCGATATTAACATTATCGTGGCCGGCTCCAAATCCGGCGTGGTGATGGTAGAAGGCGGAGGAGATATGGTCAGCGAAACCGACATGCTGGAAGCCATATTCTATGGCCACCAGGCCATGCAACCCCTCATTGATTTGCAATTGAAACTCAAGGAAACCAATGGGGTTCCCAAACGGCTCTTTGCGCCTCCGGAAATGGATGAAAATCTGGTCAGCCGGTTGGAAACGGAATCCTCATCACTCTTGCGTGAGGCTATATTGATTCCGATTAAAACCGAACGTTATGCGGCCGTCCGAAAACTTAAGCAAGAAATTATTGAGAAATTTGGTGAAGAATTTGCAGATAGAGAAGACGAGATATCTGAAATCTTAGACGATTTGCAGAAAAAAATCTGCCGCGATCTCATTTTGCATGAAGGACGCCGCATTGACGGCCGAAATTTTGACCAAATACGACCCATTACCTGCGATGTCGGGATTCTGCCTCGTCCCCACGGCAGCGCGCTTTTTACCAGAGGCGAAACTCAGGTTCTCGGCGTGCTTACCCTCGGTTCCGGTCAGGATGAACAGCGGGTTGAGACTTTAAGCGGCGAGGAATTTCGGCCATTTATGCTTCATTATAACTTCCCGCCCTATTCCGTGGGAGAGGTGAAGCGTATTGCGGGGCCCAGTCGCCGGGATATTGGCCACGGCGGGTTGTCGACCCGGGCAATCGAAAGGATTTTACCCGAGAAGGAAGACTTTGACTACACAATTCGTCTCGTATCTGAAGTTTTGGAATCCAACGGTTCTTCCTCTATGGGAACCGTGTGCTCTTGCATATTGGCCCTCATGGACGGAGGTGTCCCCATCAAAGCACCAGTGGCCGGTATCGCCATGGGTTTGGTTAAAGACGGCGATCAAGTCGTTGTTCTTTCCGACATTCTGGGAGACGAAGATCACACCGGAGATATGGACTTCAAAGTTACCGGCACTCAGAAGGGCATCACAGCACTTCAAATGGATATAAAAATCCATGAACTATCCCGAAGCATCATGGGAAAAGCACTTGAGCAGGCCAAAGCCGGTCGGCTGCACATTCTGGAGAAGATGGCGGAGGCTTTAAAAGAACCACGTCAAGAGCTTTCGCCGTTTGCTCCGACCATCAACACCATTCAAATCAATCCGGATAAAATTCGGGAAGTTATCGGCCCCGGCGGTAAAATCATACGATCGATTCAAAGCGAAACAAACACCAACATCGAAATCGAGGATTCCGGCCTGGTGAAGGTAGCCGCCTTTTCAAAAGAGGAAGGCGACGCGGCGGTCAAATTGATCGAAAACCTAACCAGAGAGCCGGAAGTCGGCGCTATTTACGAAGGAAAGGTTGTCAAAATCACGGATTTCGGCGCTTTTGTGCAGATACTTCCGGGATCAGACGGTTTGGTACACATTTCCCAATTGGCAAATCGCCGTGTTACCAAAGTTTCTGACATTGTTAGAGAAGGAGACAAACTTAAGGTGAAAGTACTTGAAATTGGTCGTGATGGAAAAATCCGTTTAAGCCACAAAGCGGTCTTGGAAGAAACTCATGGACGCCCCAATCGCTAAAACCATTCTAAATAACGGCATTCGGATTGTCAGCAAAAGGATGCCCTATACTCGCTCAGTATCCGTAGGGGTGTGGGTCAACGTTGGTGCCCGGGATGAATCCGAAGCTGAGAGCGGGCTCTCTCATTTTATTGAGCACATGATTTTTAAAGGCACCCGCAAACGGTCAGCCTATCAGATCGCTAAAGAATTTGATGCGATAGGGGGCCAGACCAATGCCTTTACAGCCATGGAAAATACCTGCTACCATGCCAAGGTTATAGATAGTCAAATGGAAACCATGGTCGATATCCTCTCTGACATTTTCATCAACTCAGTTTTTGATCCTTTAGAGGTTGACAAAGAACGTCCCGTGATATTGCAGGAAATTGGAATGGTAGAGGACAGCCCGGATGAGTACGTGCATGTGCTCTCGGGTAATAATTTCTGGGGCGATAATCCTCTGGGCCGATCGATTATGGGCACGCCCGAGAATATTATCCGGTTCGATGCCCAGATGATAAAAAATTTCTTTCATCGATTATACCTGCCCGATCGGATCGTGATCGCTGCGGCTGGTAATCTGGATCATAAAAATTTAGTAGATCTTTTTGGTCCGGCATTTGAGACGATCCAGCAGGGAAACGGTTTCTCGGGACGTGTGACTCCCCGCGGCCGGACCCTGGTCGACATTAATCAGCGAAACCTCGAGCAGGTGCACATTTGCCTGACCACAAGCGGCATATCCGTGACCGATCCCCGCCGCTATGCCTTCTCTCTTTTAAACACAATTCTGGGAGGCAACATGAGCTCAAGGCTCTTTCAGGAGGTACGTGAACGGAGGGGTCTGGCCTATTCCGTATACTCTTTTGTTTCCTCCCATGTCGATACCGGTATGTTCGGCATTTATATCGGAGTAGATCCAAAGCGAATCCGTGAAACCATAGAAGTTGTACTTAGCGAAATTCACAAACTGAAAACTTCGCGGGTAGAAGCTGTCGAGCTGCAAGGCGCTATTGAGTACACAAAAGGTAATTTATTGCTGGCCGCTGAAAGTATCGACAACCAAATGGTTCGTGCAGCTCAAAATGAAATCCATTTCGAAAAAGACATTTCGCTGCAGTCGGTCATTGAGAAACTAGAATCTGTATCTGAAAATGACATTTTGGAACTGGCTGAAAACATCTTCAATGGTCGTGAGCTGGCTTTGACGTTGCTGGGTCCGGTGGATATCGACCAAAACGTGATTGAAGAAATAGCGTTTCAGCCCCATTGAATTATAGCTCTTTTTGTCTGTAGCCGGTTCGACACAGTTTCTCTTAGTTGTTAAGTTCTGTTTCCCGGTTATCCCGAAAGCTCAAGCGAGTCAAATCGGCTTCGAAGATAACTACATTCTGTTTTTTAAAACCAAACATATTATCGCCGAAGCACGAAAATTGGATTCTTCACCTGTTATAAAAATCGTTCGCTTACGACCTGAATCCGATGCCGATATTCCCCTACCCCGCTATATGACACCACACTCCGCCGGCATGGATATCTGTGCCGCGATAACCGATGACGTGAGGCTTAACCAAGGACAAATTACTATGCTGACGACAGGTTTTGCCATCGAGCTCCCCCCCGATTTCGAAGCCCAAATCCGGCCTCGCAGCGGTTTGGCAGTCAAGCATGGTATCGGCCTCATCAACTCACCCGGCACCATCGATGCCGACTTCCGCGGCGAAGTGATGATCGCTGTCATTAATCTGGGTCAAACACCTTATATCTTTAGACGAGGTGAACGGATCGCCCAAATGGTCATCAGTAAAGTTTACAGGCTAGGCTTGGAGGAAGTCGACCGTCTCGATGAGACCGAGCGTGGCACGGGAGGATTCGGTCATACGGGAAAATAATTTTGATGAATACCCAAAACCATCAAGAATGTCATGAATTTTCTCTCGCTGTTTGCGTGCTGGCCAGCGGCAGCAAAGGTAATGCGACCTATATTTCCAACGGTGTCACATCCATCCTCATAGACGCTGGGCTATCTGGGGTGGAGTTGGAGCGTAGATTGCACTCAAGAGGTCTTAACCCGACGGATCTCGATGCAATCATTGTTTCTCATGAGCACTCTGATCATGTACAGGGCGTTGGGATTCTATCGCGTCGCTATAAATTGCCGGTTTATATCAATCGCAAAACCGACGATGCATCTCCACAGCTTGGAAATCTGCATGAAATGCGTCCGTTCGCATGTGGGGCTGCGTTTCACATTAGGGACCTTAATATCCATCCATTTTCGATCTCCCACGATGCTGAAGATCCAGCGGGTTTTACTATCGGCCAAAACGGCATTAGCATCGGAATCGCAACTGATCTCGGATTTGTTACTTCTATGGTTAAAGAACATCTCAAGCGTTGTTCTGTGCTGATCCTCGAGGCTAATCATGACCCGACCATGCTGGAGAACGGTCCCTATCCCTGGTATCTGAAGCAGCGCATCAAAAGCCGCGTCGGACATCTATCCAACATCGATTCGAGGAGACTCCTGCTGGAAGTGCAGCACCCAAAGCTCCAGCAGGTTGTTTTGGCTCATTTGAGTGAAACCAACAATACGCCGCAAAAGGCCTTTGCTGAGGTCGTTAAGGCACTTAATCGTAGCAAGGTGCGATTGTCCGTGGCGGATCAATATACTTCAGGGCCAGTAATTTATCTGAAATAGTGGAATCAGAAATATAATTTGACATGATATTAAGCAGACATATCTTTTGAGT